>CAMJNF010000005.1 GCA_946407235.1 uncultured Fibrobacter sp.
AAACAAGCAACGACGTTGACTCCAAAGCCATAGCAAAAATCCAGACGTTCTACAGTAAGCATATCTTCGGAAACGAGTTCGCGAACGATTCCGTCATGGCAAAGTATTGCACAAAGAGTCTCGCCCAAGAGCTTTCAAAAGCTTACGACAACGAATTCGTCGATGGCGGCGGCTACGCCGTCTGGAAGTTCCGCAGCAACGCCCAAGACGGCGAGGACATCCAAGAAGTCGAAAAGATCGAGCCTCTAGGCGATGGCAAATACCTTGTCCATTACAACGACATGGGCAACAAAGGAACGCACACCATCACAATCGTTCAACAAGACGGCGAGATTTTCTTTGACAAGCTAGATTAATTTATATTAGTCTTTGATGGGCATTCATAAAGAAAAAATGCTTGGAGGATATATGCAAAAAAAGCATTTCACAATTTCGCTCTTTGCAACTTTTGTCGTAACTTTTGCCATAATAGCCTGTAGCGACGAAAATCCAAACACAATCCCTTTGGATTCAAGCGAGACTTCGTCAAGTTCAAACGAAGAAAATTCCAGCTCAAGTATAAAGCTTCCGGATCCTTGCCCTGACAGCCTTATCTGCGACACGACCTATGTTGACAAGAAAGCATACAGTTTTATCTATTATTCCGGTCCTCAAAAATTAGATATAGTAACAGCTTCTGCAGCAGACATGTCCTGCTTCATTAACGAAAATACATTTTCCTGCAAATTGGAAGAAAGTTACAGAAGCACTAATTCCGCAACGAATGAACGGATCGATAAAGACTATATAGCTCCACCTAAAATCGTAATCGAAGCAGATTCTTTAAAGCACTTGAAAATCAACATCAAACGCGTCGACACGACTTATATCAATTATGGCGAACAGCGGCTGATGGACTACATCATGCCCTATATCGAAACACCCAAATTAAATGTAGATGAATTGCAGGCAGCCATGGATACAGTCACCGTAGAGTACCACCTTCTTCAATACAATGAAATAAATTCGTATTACGCAGGCAATGCCAAATACATGAGTCCCTATGAATTCGAAGAATGGACAGCCAACGGGTTACCCGATTGGGTCCACATAGATGCCGATAGTTATACAAACTGGAGTGGATTTTGTCTAGACGATCTTGAATATTACTGCGAGGATACATACACCACTTATTATCCGTCAACACTCAAGCAGCTCAAATTTCAAATTTATTTAATGGTGTCCAAACCAATCAACGACACGACAGTCACTTGGACGGCCTACTACAAGGACTTGTACGGATCTAGGGATTCGGTTGAAATAACGACCCACTTCATGATGAAACAATAACAATTATCGCAGAGGCGAAAATCGTTGTGATTAATAACCAGGATATCTTCGCAAGAATGTGATTCGAATCTCATTTGCACGTTTTAGAACATAAAAAAGCCCTCAATTTGCAATTCCATTTCGGAATTCAAGTTACCAAAAGCGTTTTTTTATATAATTTTCTATAAGAACGCTATCGGGAAGCAATATGAGAGCAACATTTGCAATTATATACATATTCCTAATTTTAGTACTTGCTTTATGCGGAGTTCTTTCTCAGCGATCTAACAGGCGTGTGGCACAATCGGTTTCGAACCTATTGTTCTCTCTTATTGTACCCATTATCGGCAACTTGGTACTTGTAATCTCCGAAAACGAATTTATTTCAACCATCGGCATCTATACGTTTTTCTTGGGCATGGACATCACGGTCATAGCCCTCATGTATTTCACGTTCACTTACTGCAACATTTCGTGGACCAAGAAATGGCATAAAAACCTTTTTTGGGGAGCGTTCCTCGTCGATGCGATACAATACTTGTTAAATACCATCTTTGGTCAAGCATTCGAGGTCGAACAGATTTTAGTCGATAACACGGCATATTATAAATTCATCCCCGACATCGGACAAACATACCACCGCATCATCGTCTACACCGTATTTTTCGTCTGCATAATTACGTTCCTCACCAAGACTATTCGCACGCCCAAGGTTTATGCCGAAAAATACTACATCATCCTCCTTACCTTGATTGCCGCGGGTATTTGGCAATCCTTCTATATTTTCTCAGGAACACCCATCGACCAATCCATGATTGGTTTTGCCATTTCCGGAATCCTCATTTTCTACTTCTCGCTGTATTTCAGGCCTCTCAAATTGCTAGACCGCATGCTCGCCAAAATCGCATCTAAAATTCCGGAAGCGGTATTCTTCTTTGACGCCTCCAACCGTTGCATTTGGGTAAACGGCAATGGATACCAGTTGTTAAACACCGATGACAAAAAGCTCGAAGATATTCCACAGAAGCTTGATGCTTTATTCAACGATTGGGGGAAAGACCAAGAAAACTGGTCCCATAAGCTGTCTACGCAATGGGACAACGAGACCCGATTCTTCGAGCTCGAAAAGCGCACGGTCACCGATTCCAAGAACCATAAAGTCGGTTCGTTCTTGAGCATTTACGACAACACCCAGGAAGTCAAGCGCCACCAACGTGAAATCTACAAGGCAACGCACGACAAGCTGACAGACCTTTATACAAAAGAATTTCTTTTTGATAAAGTTCATAACCAGATAACCCAAGATCCAAACAACCAGTATTGGATAGCCTACTTTGACATCAACGATTTCAAGCTCATCAACGATATTTTCGGAAGTGCTACCGGCGATGATGTCCTAAAACGAGTCGCCAGCTGGGTTAGAGAGAACGCAACCCCCACTTGGGTTTACGGACGACTTTCCGGCGATGCTTTTGGCGTTTGCTTTGCCAGCGAAAATCCGCGTATAGACCTCATCGAAAACCGACTCAGCAAGCTTGTCATCAAAAAAGAAAACTTTAATCAAAAGATATTGATGCACCTCGGACTTTATAAAGTCACCGATCCAGAAATCGATGTTTCCATCATGTTCGACCGAGCGCACATAGCCCTTACGACAATCAAGCACGAATACAACAAGCATGTCGCTATTTACGACGACAATATGCGAGACCAGGCTATTTGGGACAAGAACATTTCTTCACAGCTTGAACGAGCGCTTGAAGAAAAGCAGATCTGCCCATACCTACAGCCGATTGTAGACAATTCCGGGAAGATAATCGGTTCCGAAGCACTTGTCCGCTGGATCCACCCCGAAGAAGGATTCCTCCCACCGATTAAGTTCATTCCAGTATTCGAAAAGAACGGCATGATTGCCGAAGTCGATAAATTCATCTGGCGTTCCGCCTGCGAAATTTTAGCCTCTTGGAAAACGCAGCCCGATAAAAAGGACTTATTCATATCGGTAAACATCTCGCCCAAGGACTTCTATTTCATGGACGTGTTTTACGTTATCCAAAACTTCATCATGGAATACGACATCGATCCCAAAAATCTGCGAATCGAAATTACTGAAACAGTCATGATGAACGAATCCGAAAGCAGAATGGCTATTTTGAACAAATTCAGAAAAGCAGGTTTCATCGTCGAGATGGATGACTTCGGCAGTGGTTATTCTTCGTTGAACCAGCTCAAAGACATGCCTCTTGACGTTCTCAAGATTGACATGAAATTCCTTGGAAAATCCGAGGACGACAAGAGAGCGACCACCATTTTGCGTAATGTCATTCGACTCTCGGACGACCTTGGACTTACATCGCTCACCGAAGGTGTCGAAACGGAAAGCCAGTACAAGATGCTTTTGGAAATGGGATGTCACTTATTCCAAGGTTACTTCTTTGCAAAGCCGATGCCCGTAAAAGACTTTGAAGAACTTTGCGCCAAGCAAGCTAAAGATTCAAAATAAACATTAAGCACCCAAGAAAACTTGAGTGCTTTTATCTTATCCTCTATACTTTGTATTGTACCCATGATTGCTTTTAGGCCTTAAATCGTTCGGATACATCACATCGGTATATATATCTTGCTGTAACTTTTTCACGATGTTATAGACCTCTATGTAATTCGAAATGCTATCGATTGAAATACCCGCGTTAGTAGAAGTCATTCTCCCGTGTCCCGACGCAGGATTGGACTGAGCGGAAGTCGTGATAACATCACCCACGTTAAACCACTGATCGAATATGCCGCGATGTAAATCGACATGCGAAAGCTCCGCAAACGGTTTCGATTTAAAACGTTTGCTAAAAGCCCCTTCGGATACATAAATAGCCTTGTCCGTAATGATATAGTTTGTGTTCTTGTACCGCCTCATGGTCAGCAAGGCACCGCCTAAATAAATCCATACCGGCATCAGATGGAGCAACATAAAAGGCACAAGGAAAAATGTAACATTGCCATTTTTGGACGAAAGCGAAGCTCCGATAAAGCCAAAATCAATCACAGCCCATATCAACGCAAACGGGAGCAATGGATTGAAAAGACTTTCAAATATAAAGCACTTTTTATTGGGCTTGCCCGTATATATGATTTTTTCGTCATCACCGATCATTAATTTCAGTTCATTATCCATAATTACTCCATAACAAAAATTTCTCCTAGTCTTATTCAATATAATTCTTTTTGTGCAACCATGCGAAGAAAAATATCTTGAGAAAATCACATAACACCAGAGCCGTTTTACAAAATTAGGGTATATTTAAAGATATAGAATATACCCTCAGTGTATGGAGACTTATATGGAACAGCAAAACAACCGTTCGGTAGAAACCGAAGCGCAAATGCGCAAAATAGGCTTCAAGGTCGCTTTGTTCATGGCTATCCTGATGAGCTTTGGACTTTCGCTGACAGGAACTCTGATGGCAGAACGCCCTCCCGAAACTCCCGTAATCGCCTCAGTCATCGGTTTCTTGGAATGTTTTGCATTGAGTTTTGCCATAAGCTTCACTATCGGCATACTCGTTCCAATACCGAAGGTGAACGCCGCACTCGCCCGCAAGTTCCACTTGCAGCCGCATACGCCAAAGGCGCATTTCGTGGAATCGCTCGCTTCTAACTTGATTTACACGCCGCTTATCACGACTGCCATGGTCTGCTTCGTGTACTTCACAATGATTCCCGAAGGACACAAGCCGCCTTTCTTGCCGATGTTCCTCTTCTCGCAAGTCGTTTGCCTAGTCGTAGCGCAAGTGCTGATCATGGTATTCGTGCCGATTATCATAAAGCTTGTGCTGCCGAAAATGCCGCCGCAACAATAATAATTGAAAATGGAGATTCCCGCTCAAGGCGGGAACAACAAGTAAAAACGCACGGGATAACCCGTGCGCGTCTTGTTTTTATGAAATGTTTTACCCGAGGCGTTTGTTCACTTCATCCCAATTGACGATGCTCCACAGCGATTTAAGGTAATCCGGGCGACGATTGCGATAGTCAATGTAGTAGGCATGTTCCCACACATCAAATGTCAAAAGCGGTTTAAGCCCCTTCGTTATCGGGTTCTGTGCATTGCCCTCTTGCGTAATTACAAGCTTACCGCTATCGGTCAAGGAGAGCCACACCCAACCAGAACCGAAAAGTCCGGCACCTTTTGCCTGAAACTCATTTTGGAAATTTTCACACGATATAAAATCACGATCAATGAGTTTTGCAATTTCGCCCGTCGGAGCATTCCCCATTACCGGAGTCTTAAATTGCAAGAAATACATTGCATGATTCAAAATCTGCCCAGCGTTATTGAACACGCCTCCATCAGAAATTTTCACGATTTCTTCAAGTGATTTACCTTCAAATTCGCTTCCAGGCAACGCGGCATTCAAATTATTCACATACGTTTGCAAATGCTTACCGAAATGAAATAGCATCGTTTCTTGGCTGAGTACCGGAGCGAGATCCGCCATTCCATACGGTAGCGACGGCATTTCAAATTTCCCATTAACAGGCTGAAACATAGGGAGTCCTCCTTTGATAGTCTTTATCATTGCTCTAAAAAGAAATATACACAATCATGCGCAAAGGAGCATCAAAAAAAATTTCATAAACTATTCCATATTAAACAAGAAATGCCCGCCAATGGCGGGCACAACAAGATCGAGCTTGACAAAGCGTTATTCTTCGTCAGCGCCTTCTTCATCGGCACCTTCGTCGGATTCCGCAGAAGCGACGGCCTTACCGAGCAAGACACTTACATCGACAGACTGGAGGCCAGCAAGGCTCTTCACGCCCGTTTTCTTGTCTTCTTCGACCTTAGCGAATGTAGACACAATGACATTGGCAGAGCTAGCTTCAAAGCGACGCGTCTTGTTTGCGATGCTGTTGGAACCCTTGGTGGCCGGGAAGAACTTGGCTTCGAGCCTTGCCATATCCTGAGAATTCTTGACAGTTTGGAGAGCTCCGCAAGCAATAGCCCAAGTCTGCTTGTTCATTTCAATGCCATTATTGACAAGTTCAAGGACCATCGAATTACCCTTGAAGGACTTGGCCGTTGTAGCATCGTAATGTTCTTTAGCCTGGTTGACATAGTTACCCTTCTGCATGAAAAGCATGGCGATAACGCCAAAGACGAGAACGGTAAGTGCGATAGAAATATTCTTTAAATTCATGACGTTCTCCCTTATTCGAAATGGTATTCAGCCGGTTTTTCAATCTTGAGGCTATTTGCAAGGTTGTACTGGACAAGAGCGCTATAGTCGACGTTCTTGAGTTTGCCCTTGGCAAAGCTGAACTTCACAACGCAATTCTTACCGCAAGCCACATCCTTCACATTCTTGTCGTTTTTGACAAGAATTGAACCTTCAGCAAGGCCAGCCTTCTGGAAGATGCCGTTTTGCACAGCATCATTGATGCCAGCACCAGTGTAAAGGTGAGAAATCTGTTTGAAGCGGGCATCCTTGTCCCCTTCGATTGCGGCAAGGTTCGAATTAAAAGCAGCTTCGGTCTTTGCACCGGAAAGCATCGAATACACAAGCTTCCAAGCCATGCTATACTGGTCAACAGAGCGCCACTGTTCCACGAGGACCTGACTATTCTTCTCCAAATAAGCCGATTCCTGTTCGTTCGCAGTGCGTTTAGCCTGTTCCTCATAACCGCCCTTGAGCGACATCAGGATAATGATGAGGGCGACGAGGATGACAACGTCAACCACGACGAGAATCTTCATTTTCTTTTTATCCATAGTATTCCTTTAAAAAAAGACGTTTCAAAAACAATCTAAACTTTAATTTAAAAAAAACAAGAAAATTTAAAGTAAAATTCAGGAACAAACACGCCTATTTTTTATATTCTTCACGTATGAGCGAAGATATTTCCAAATTACCGTCCCAAATTATCTACAACAACCTTAAAGAACTGATTCGCGCCAAGAATACCGCGCACGAATCCATTTTCAAGTTCCACTGGAAAAAAATGTGGCCGTTCAGCCTGATTTGGCCGCAAGTGGATTTTGTCCGCATTGTCCGCCTCATGGATGAATTGCGGAAGAACGTTGTTTCGCAGAAAAAACTGGTCAACGAAGCGAAGTCCAAGGCCAAGCCTTACGAAAAGACATTCCTCAATGCCGTGCCCACCTACTTGGGCTGCTTTGACATATCTTGCAAGTATCTAGCCGATGTCGCCCAATGGAAGCAAAATTTACTGGAAAAGAAGGTGCGCCACGAAGTCAAGATGATGCGTGACGTATCCGAATACAACCAAATTCTCAAGAACTACGAAGAAGCACAAAAAAACTTGGTTGAAGCAGGCGCATTTGTCCGTGCAGGCTGGATCGAGGCTCTTAATGGTTTTCTGGACGAGACCGCCAACGAAACAGAAATCAAATAATGCCAGCCATCAGCATCATCATTCCCATGTACAATACCGAGGCATTCATCAAGGATTGCCTCAATAGCCTTGTTGCACAGACGTTCTCCGATTTTGAGGTCATCATCATTGATGACGGATCCACAGACGAAAGCGCAAGAATCGCCGCTAGTTTCGCCTCATCTGACGCACGTTTCAGATTGATCGGTCAACCGAACAAAGGCCTATCCGAAGCCCGCAATACAGGGCTCAAGATTATGCGTGGCGACTACGTTATATTTATCGACAGCGATGATTGCGTTGCTCCAAATTTCCTTGAAACATTGTATTTCATCGCCCAGTTACACATGGCCGATATCGCCTGTTGTTCCTTCCAAAATATCGATGAAGAATATAAGGCAGACGGAAGCACCCCAAGCATTGCTGTGTCTAAAGTTTTCTCTGCCGAAAAAGCAGCGCAAATCGCACTTTACCAAGATTCCTTACCGGACTATTCTGCTTGGAATAAATTGTACAAAGCAAGCCTCTGGAAAGAACGTCGATTCCCTGCAGGAATGCTATTCGAAGACTTAGCAATAATTCCAGAAGTCTTGTTGAATGCAAATAAAGTCGCAGTAACAAAATCCAAACTTTATCTATACCGCAAACGTTCAACAAGCGTACTCTCCTCATATTTTTCTATCAAGAATACGGTTCTGCTCGACATTGCCGAAAACGTTCTAGAGAAAATGAAGCAGGAATCAAGACCGCTTTACAAGGCCGCAAGGAGCATGCTCGTAAGCGCAAGTTTCAGCATTTTGATGCGCAGCAAAGACTCAGAAGAATTCGCTGACTGCCGCAAAAGAGCTTTTGCAAACATCCACAAGTATCGTTTGAGCACATTATTCGACTTGAAAATCCGCATGCGAAACCGCATAGCGATTTTGCTTTCATACCTCCCCCGCTTTCTGTTTCTCAAATTTTTGAAGAAAGGCATTTCGTGATTCCATTGACCCCCAGAGAAGTCCTTATCCGCATCGCGCGCCGCGTTCTCGGAGAGAATGGCGTTTACGATTATTTGATCCGGCGCGGAATCGCATTAAGGCACTTGCAAGACGGATATATCGAGAAATGTGACGGAGAAAGTCTTGGCGGCGAAAGTGGCGCTGACCGCAATGGGAACGGCAGCAAAGTCCATCAAACACTAGTATTCATGGCCGATGGCAAATGGATGCACGGAGGCCTTACCGACAGATTGCGAGGGATGACAAGCGCATACAAATTCGCAATCGAGCATAACCTTGATTTCAAAATTTATCACACATCGCCATTTGACCTTCAAGAGATTTTGCAACCGAACAAAATCAATTGGATCATTGAAGAAAACGAAATTACACACGACAGCAAACGCGCAAAGCCAGTACTGCTATACCGTGAAGATTTCGATAACGATTTCGCTTTGGAACGACAGCTCGACACAAGCCATGAACAGTTCCATTTGTATTCCTGCATAGATACGGTCAACGATGATTTTCCCAGATTTTTCAACGAGCTATTCAAGCCTTCGGCTATTCTAGAGAAAGAGCTTGAGCATTACGGCAAACTACTAGGAGAAAACTACACCGCAATTTCATTCCGTTTTCAAAACAAGCTCGGTGATTTTAAGGAATTCACGTTCAAGGAATTGGCCGCGAGAGACAAGCAAGATCTTCTAGAAGCATCCATGAACGTGCTTAAACACGTTGCGGAACAAGCGCAGGCCACACAAAAAATTCTCGTAACAGCAGACAGCCCGACATTCCTTGCCGAAGCCGAGAAATTGCCGCAAGTAGTCACAGTCAAGGGGAAAAGCATCCACATCGACTTTAACAACTCTAAAAATGCCGCAGATTACCTTAAAGCATTTACAGAATTTTTCTTGATTTCCAAAGCATCAAAAGCAAAGCTCTACCACAATCGCAAATACAAGACATACCCTTCAAATTTTCCCAAATACGCAGCTTTGCTCGGGAATGTTCCGTACGAAACTATAGAACAATAAACCCCGCAACACGTGCGGGGCGATAAAGCTTCAGAAAATCATGCCGGCTTTTGCCGGCATATTTTTCGAACAGCGCTATTTCACAAGAATTTTGGAAATTTTCTGTGTAGATCCTGCGCGGACGCGGAGCAGGTAGAAACCGGCCTGCGGAGCGTCCAGCACCAATGCGTTCGTGCCATAGAGCGCCTTTGCAGAACCACTAGCCTTCACAACGCCATTCACATCCAAAAGCTCCACGCGCGCATTGGTGCCCGCAAGGCTTTCAGAAGCGTCAAACGACACATGCAGCTTATTGCCAAGCCTTGCAGAGCGCAAGCCCTTGATAAGAGCATTCTTCGCCGCAACGACAGGAGCCCCCTTGGAGACTTGCACCGTAGCCGTTTTAGAGCTCGATTTCAAGCGAACCTTCAACGGAGAGCCTTCCTGCATTTCAGTCGTTTTTCCATCAACAGTCACATAAACTTGATAGCCAAGCGCATTCACGCTTTCGATACCTTCGATTTCAAAGAAACCATCTCGGTCGCTCGAAGCCGAAAGAGCAACAGTCCATTCCATATTCTCGCTAGGAGCCTTGATAGACTTTGCCAAAGCACGCTTTCCATCAACAATCGAAAGATTCACATGGTCACCCATGGCAGCAGGCGGTTCATCAGCCACAAACGGACGATCGCTTACACCCAGCAAATTCCTGGAATCGCGCTTGCCCTTGCCATCAGAAAGCGCAAGTTGCAATGTCCATTTATTTTCCGTTGAAGATTTTGCGGCTTTGTGTAACAAGGGATGTTTATCCCAATCATGAGCCAAGTCTTCAAACACCGGTTCTGCAGAAACTTCCCACTTTGTTTTCTTCGAAACCTGAACCCACACTGCTTCATAAGGTCCAAGGACATCAATAGTGTCATCATATGCGCCCGTTTCGGAATTATAACGCCAGAACTTCACATCGGATTCTTCGTCTGCAGAATGCCTTTCATTATTGGAATACAAATTCACAGCCCAGCCATGCGGATTTGCGACCAAATTCCAGCCAGAGTTTGCACATTCGAGATTCCAAACGATGTCCTTTCCATCATCCACAAAATCTTTACGCAATACAAGAGGTTCTTCGTTCTGTGACGAGTACCAGACACCACGGGAGGCATCCAGTTTATCACCTGGACGGACAGAATTGTACTGCCAAAATTCACCGATTCCCCCTTCATTCC
Organism: uncultured Fibrobacter sp.; assembly: GCA_946407235.1. GTDB lineage: Bacteria > Fibrobacterota > Fibrobacteria > Fibrobacterales > Fibrobacteraceae > Fibrobacter. The sequence goes on from CAMJNF010000005.1 coordinate 10,924, forward strand.
ACCAATAAGCATGAGTTTCATCCCAATTGAGAGCCTTTGTGTCAACAGCTGCAAACGAAACCATCTGCCAACTACCATTTTCTACAGGCTTAAACGGAGATTCAACCATAAAATCTTCAAAGCTTTCAACTTTTACTATGCCATCCGTAAGAATGATAATCACCTTGTATTCGCCCGGTTTATTCACGCGAACAAGCACCTGATCCGTAGAAGCCGACTTCACGGTTTCTCTAAACAGAGAATCGACAACTTTGTCCGTATTTACATCTACAATTTTAATGAAAGCAGATACTTTGCGAGCAGCATCAAATGCACTTGTCGAAAATTCAAGTTGCATCGTATTTCCACTTTTCTTGGATTGCGTATTCACAATTTCAATCTCTGTTTTATTCTTCTTGCCAAAGAATGTAGTCAGAACAACATTGTCCATATTCTTCGGTAATTTATCGCCTTCATGGAGCACAGCAACAACTTTATCGTTTTGAGTTACGACAAGAGAATCCAACACAAAGCTAGAATCAGGAATAGCTCGCAAAGTCCAATCACTGCCATCGAGAACACTCGGCAACATCATCTGCCCATTATCATCAAACTTATGGACCATAGTTTTATCGCCAGTCTTTTCGACAAGTTCAATACGACCATGAGCCACATCTGCCGTAACACGAACAAGTTCTCCAGCGCAGCCATCGACATTGTCCGTCCAACGAGGATACAACTTGATTTTAGTCGTTTCTTTTAAATCCGGATAAGCCGCATATATTTCTTCGACAAGTTTTTCATTCATTTCCTTGTAAATAGCCCCGTCCTTGGTAACGCTCCATCCCGCAAGGCACTGCTCTGCGCTATAAGCCATTGTCGGGAGAGTCGTAGAGGCATCGCTAGAAACGGTCACATTGTCAAGATCTTTTGCCCAATCGTTACCAAAGAACAGCGTTTGATCTGTAGACAAATCAAGCGTAAAAGTGAAATCCATTTTTTTCTTGGCTAGCGGAGCCTTGATATCCGTGTTCTCTTTTACAGTAAACAAGCCCGAAAATTCTTTCCATTCACCGTCACTGCCATGTGTTCTGTACACATAAGTTGCATTTTTATCCTCAACATAATTGGCATCAGCACTGATCTTGAACAAAATTTCCGTAAACGAAATATCTTCGTCATTTGAAGGAATCTTCAAGCCCGCGGCTTTAACTTCATAAGAACGCTTCACAGTTTTTTGGTCGCCAAGCTCAAACGTTCTTGTAAGCGTAAGCGAGCCCTTATCGCCATCTACAGAATATACGGTAAAGCCTTCATCGCAATCGTCCCAATAGGCGTACATTGTGACCGGAGCAGTGGTTCCAAGCGCCGTATATTTCTGCATGAAGGATTCATCCACTTCCGTAAACAGACCACCCGTCTTATCGTCCTTTTCAAAGGTATATCCAAGCACGCAAGAACCATCACGATAAATAGCCTTCGGGAACTTGCGATCTTTGCGTTCTACGTTGTAGCGCTGCTTGACGGTCCAATTACCAGAAGCATCTGTAGCAAATGTCTCCGTTGTCAAATATTTCTCCCAAGAATCACCAAAGAACGATTCTCCACCACCATTATTTTCATTGAATACAACATCATATCTCACCAATTCCACCGGTCTTATAAAGGAATAAGAATGCTGCAAAAAGCCATCATATTCCACACGCCAAGCATTATTCACAGGCATTACAGTTGTTCCAATTTTCTGATCAGGGAAATCGAAGTAAGACACTTCATAATCAGAGCTCGTGAAAACATAGCCCAATTTCGGGACACTACGTTCTGTATCGACATAAAAGTCGAAAGCATCGCCTACAAGGGAAATTCCATTGGAGGGAACTTCATGACGCAAAACAGCATTGCCAAACTTTTGGTAAAGCACAAGCGTTGCATTCGAGCTGCCATTTTTCACGCTGATTGTCGGTTCGGGATTTGTCGCACAGTCATTCCAAATCGCGTACAATTTCGTAGGCTTTGTTTCGTCCTTGCTAAAAGCATTGTAAACATTAGGACTAGCATCAATTTCATTGTAAACGGCATCTGCAGCAATACGTTCCGCAGCGGTCTTGAGAGACCATCCACCAAAGCACTTGTCGGTGCGATAAGGAGCCCAAAGCTTGTAGCTATCTGCATCCGATTTAAGGGTAATCTTTTCCGATACAACAGCATTCGTAGGCACAAATGTTTTGGATGTATCCGCCGCTGTTTTTGCCAAATCCAAATTGTAAGTAACAAACATGGGTTCATAAAGCGGAATAAAATTGACAGTCAATTCCATATCGCTATTGACGACAATTTTATCTCCAGGAACAAACGTCGTCGTTACAGAGCCTTTCTTGGAAGTTACTCTATCAGATTTGTAGCCATTCTCAGGAGATGGATCCATCGAGAACGAAACACTTGTTGCTCCACCATTATAGAACGCCTTTGGAACTTCAAGCTCAAAAGCATCTCCCTTAGCTGTAAAATCATGAGCTATTACAACATCGTCTATTTTTTGCAACAAACGGAAAGAACCTTTACCGTTGATATTCATTGTAATCTTATACGAACCTTTGTAAGTATCACACTGAGGGTTATCTACATCAGGAACAAGCTTATTGACATCGGTATTCGTATTGGCGGGAACCATATATTGCAATTCATCAGACAACACGGTTGCATTGTGTTCAGGCACACCTTCACCAGCGACTTTCCAACCAATCAGGCAGCCCTTAGAATTGAAAATTGTCGGTGCAACAATGTTTTTTACAGTAACATTTTCTTTATTTGCAAACCAATCCATCTTCGTGCTAGTAACATTGGCGACAAAGAAGTCTTTTCCCTTCACCGTTTGTGGGATAGTGAAGTTTACATTGTAATGCAACAAAGCATACTTGACTGTAAATTTGGAATTTTTCATTTTAACGGGTCTATATTTCAACTCTCCCTTAGATACGTCATAGCCCCAATTTTCACTAGCAGGAGCTTCACTCCATGTATTTTCAAATCCAATGGACATGGTATAACCCGGATCCGGAATTTCAGAAACTTTAAATATCAAAGTGTCTTCCGTTTCCGGAACATAAAGACGATGGTTGTAGTTCGTTACATCACCCGATGTGTTATAACTGAAAAGCACGGATGACTGCTTAAAAGAAGTTCCGCCAACAGTCTGTGAAAGAACAATCTTTCCGTGATAATCGTCGCTAGTTTTCAGTTCCTTGTTCGCATCATCAATAGCGTAAATATCAATCGGAGACAACGAGAATGGATCACTGGTGCGTCTTTTGGGATAAAGAACAATGCTCCCACCCGTTGAATTGCCACCCGAAGCTTTATTCAAAAGCTCCGTAGACAAATAATCATCAAATACATCTCCAGATAAACTATACCCCCAATCAAACATATAGAAGCTTTTAGGGCCTGTCCTAGGAGTCACCAAGACATAGGCTTTGGGGAACTTATCTTCGCTGTCAATGGCTTTCATCTTCTTGGTATTTTTCCAATCATTTTCAGCCCAAGCGTTACCAAACACAACATCAGAACTTCCAGATAAACTATTCAAGTTAAAGGTAACATCGTAATAAGTCTGAGCAGCATATCCATTTGGATCTAATGAAGGCACATCATACACACCACCATCACCATATACCCAATATAATATTGTCGAGTTTCCACTATTCAAGACATCAACAAAGTCGTGAGACTTCATTTCATCATAATCAATAACGCCGTTGTAATAACTTTTTGAAGCCGCAGTATTCTTTATCGGTTTAGTTTCGTTTACCAATACACCATCTGCATCCAAACCACTTACTGCATTACGGAAATTATGGCTAACATTAACATGTTTACCATTCATTGATCCATTAAGCCAATTGCCATCGCCATTAAACGAACCTATACCAATCTTGGTTTCATCAGACGTCCCGTAATAGAAGTTGTACTGCACGCTTTTAAAATCGACATTTTTACAATCCGTACTACCAACAAGATAACCCACCTTATCAGTTGAACCATCGGAAACACTATTAGTGATTTTGTTGTAATTGATAGTTAAGCCCAGTTTTTCAATCGATGAAAAATGAATAAAGCCAATTAAACCGCCAACATAGGAATTACCACTTGTTCCTCCACCTCGTATAGAGGCTCGAACACTATTTTTTGTCACCGACAAAGCCGTATAAGCACAATCTTCAACTATATAACCAACAAGTCCACCCGCATATTTAGATGCAATAATAATTGAATTTGTTTTACTACCAACATCTATTTCAGAATATTTAGTTTCTTCTGCAGCAGATACAGATTGGGAATGATTTACCATGCCCAAAAGACCGCCCGCATAAGAAGCATTTTGAATATCCAAACCAGCCAAACTGGATTTAGCCCACACCACCTTTTCATACTGCATCACAAAACCAGCAATACCTCCAAAATAGGTATCACCTCCAGTTTTTCCATTTAAAGAACGTATTCTTAAAGATTTAACATCGAACCCGCTATAAACATTATTAACGGAACCATCATCATTTTCCTTTAAATTCGTCAGTAAATAGCCAACAACGCCACCGCCATAATTTCCACTAGTAATCGTATCATCCGTTAAAGAGATGTTACTGATGTAAGCGGCACCATTACCTAAGACAGCACCAACATCGTATCCAGTGAAACTAGAGTTTTTGACATGAATGTTTTGATAGACATGCTCATCGCTCTGACTATTGTTGGCAACGATACCAACCTTGGAAGTTGTCTTTACCGATTTAAAAAACACCTTCTCAAAATCGAGGTTTTCGACCCTTTTAGCCCCTTTTACAAAACCAATTTCATCAACATTGGCTATATAGCAAAGCCCAGAAATCTTATAACGTGAAGATCCCGATGAGCCAACAAGGGCAATTTTATCGTTTAAGTCAAGCATTTTGCCATCAAAAGCATCGCTACCAGTCTTACAAGACTCGTCATCCACATTTTTACCAGCAAACTTCAGGTCCGATGTAATTTCTATATAGGAACCTTCAAATTGATTTGCGGTATTAGAAGTCCAATCACTAAGCCATTTATAAGTTTGAGCCCAAGTATCGTAACAAATTTCATTACTAGTTGCAGGTGTATAAGAGGACGCCACTTGTTTAAGCTTTACACTACTAATTTTAGTTCCACCACCATTTTCTCTATCATAAATGCAAAATTTACTCGCACTTCCCGTGGCTTGCGCATGAGCCGGAACAACAGCCATCGAGGCGCCTACAAGTACAAAAGCTAAAAACGTATAAAAAGCCGAAATTTTCTTCATAAAAATTTCTCCCATGTTTGTACATAAATATAGCATACTTACAGAAATCTTACAGATACGCGTCATAAAAAGCGTTCCTGCTGTGAAATAAAGCACACAAAATCAATCTGTTACAGCTAAGTTTTTCCCCATTCTGGGGCAAAATGAAAGCTATATCACACTAAACTTGTAAACGTTTTTTAGAATGGCAATAGCTTTTTAGGAACAAACAATTTTGGAATGCGCAACCAAAAACGTGGCGAAATTGAAATCACCTTCGGAATTAACCGAATAGCCTCCAGTTTGCTTTGGGCTGCAACAGCCGAAAACCAGTTTGCCTTCCAAGCTCGTACCGCCTTTTTGTACAACGGATGCGATTTATAGTTGTCAGCAATAATGCGCAAGATTTCACTATAGATGCGGTCATGATTCGTGTGTAAATTTTCACCATGTTCGCGGTAATAGCAACACACAAAGTCTTTTGAAGCCGGTTGCGGTCCGTAATGATAAAGAATTTTCAAGTAAAGCGGATAATCCTCAAAGAAATAGCGTTCGTCATAACCGCCAATTTCCAAAATTTTCTCGCGCACAAACATTTCGGCACAACCATGCAAGGCTTTTTTCCCAAGGAACGACTCTTCGAAAGACACCTGCGGAACACTGCGGAGATACCGCACGTCCATCGGCCCTAGCGATCCATCATCATACAGCGGAACAACTTGGCCAAAGCAAGCCACCGCATCTGGATGCGCATCTAAAAAATCACTCTGTTTTTTGAGCCTGTCTGGTGGCATAATATCATCCGACGAGAACGAACAGACATAACGGCCACGAGCAAGCAAAAGCGCTTCCATAAGCGTTGCAGTCACGCCCTTGTTCGGACGATGAACATAAACAAAACCAAATTCATCCGAAAGGCGTTTTAAAATTTCAGGAGAACGGTCCTTGCTCCCGTCATCAACTACAATCAATTCAAAATCGACGCCAGTCTGCTCCAATACAGAACGCACAGCCGCTTCGACGAACTGTTCATGATTATAGCTTGGCAAGATTACAGATACTTTCGGACTCATTGCGCGTTCCAATTATTTGTTCCACTTCAAACTTCTAACAATAAGGGCAGATGCGACCAGCGTAAGAAAATTTTCAAGGGCATAAGCCATCATCGGGCCATTAAATTCATAGAGATTTACAAAAATATAAGTTGCAAAGGCAAGGACGAATTGCGAACAAACTTCAAGTATCAAGAATTTTTTTGTTTCACGGCGAGCAATTAAAACAAGCCCAAGCGCCCAGCCCCCTACGCGGAAAAAATCACCTACAAGTTGCATCGGAATATAATCAATTGCGCCTGTAAATTCCGACGAAAGCATCACAAGGACAAGGAGCGAACGCCCCAAATAAAGCGACACAACAGCAGCAAGCGCAAGCAACATCGTCTTTGCAAAAATCGGTCGAAACATTTTAGAGAATTCGGACTTAGTCATCTGCGCAGAAACCTTTGGCAAAATGATTACGCCAAGAATCGCGGAGAAAAAGGCCGTCAGGAAGTCTGAAATTTTCCAAATGCCCTGCCAAATACCAGCCGCATTCCAGCCCAAATTTTCGCCAATCGTCATTCGCATAAATGTCAAAACCATCGGAGACAGCACCATCGGTACAATTCCCATCAACGCATACGAGAACCATGGTGCACGAATATCAAGCGCCGTTTTTCGAATTTCCTTGAGGCTAAACCCAGCACGAGCTGCAATTTGCGCGGCAAAAATACCGGCAATAACAGACTGCGTTGCCACAATAGAAAGTACGCTCAACCGCCCAGAATAAAGGAAAAACGCCACCCAAAGCATTTGCCAAAGCGACGAGACCATGTTGATCAAAGCCCAACGGCGATAATGCCCAAGCCCATTCATCACGGAGGCGGCAATCGTAATAATATTCGTAGCAAAGACGCCAGGCAACGCAAAGATAATAGCAGCCTGCACAAGACGCGGATGAATATCCGGAAAGAATTTTTCAAGCGGGACCGTAAAGCAGAGAACAAGCGCAACGGCAAAAGTCACGATACTCGCAAAAGTCGTCAAACGGAAACCACCCCGCCACATTCCCTGCAACTTTTCCAAATTATTCTTGTTCTGCGCGGTCAGGCTCACCCAGCCATTCTGGAGAGCAAGCGAAGACGTAGCCTGCCCCATCGTCATGAAGTTCATGAACTGTCCAACACACGCAAATACGCTCGGCGAAAGGTACACCGCGAGCAGCTTGTTCACAACAAACACGCGTAAGGCGTTCAAGAACGTCACCATTCCAGAACCTAAAAACGCTTTCCAAAAATTCACAGAATCAGACTTCATCAAATTTTACCATGTATAGATTGCTTCGTCACTTCGTTCCTCGCAATGACGTTTAAAGAATTAGTTGCGCACGTCACGTTGATTTCATCCCTAAAATTCATTAATTGCGCCAATCACTTCAGAAACTTCTTCATCCGTTAGCACCGGACTCATGGGAATACTGAGAATCGTTTTCGCCATTGATTCTGCAATCCGGTAATCACCACTGAATTCGTGAGCGTAAGCCTCCTGCAAATGCGGTGGAATCGGATAATGAATGAGAGTTTCGATGCTTCGCTCTTTGAGGAACGTCTGCAACGCATTGCGAGATTCTTCGCTTTTAAGACGAATCACAAAAACATGCCAAACATGTTCCGATGCCGTCTGCGGAATCTCGGGCAATAGAACTTTGGCATTCTTGATTTCAGAGCAATAACGAGCCGCAATTTCTCGACGACGTTCGTTTGACGATTCCAAATCGGGAAGTTTAGCAAGCAACATCGCCGCCTGTATTTCGTCCAATCGGGAATTTACACCTTTAAACTTGTTCACATACTTACGTTCAGAGCCATAGTTTCCAAGGGCTCGCACCATATTCGCCACAGATTCATCGTTTGTAAGCACAATGCCTGCATCACCCAGCGCGCCCAAATTTTTTGTCGGATAAAAGCTGAATGCAGCCGCAAAGCCAAACGAGCCAGCTTTACGGCCATCTTTCAAACGAGCACCATGAGCTTGCGCACAATCTTCAAAAAGGAGCAAGCCATGCGAACTTGCAAATTCACAAATTTCATCCATTGCACACAAGCGCCCGTACAAATGCACAACCAAGATCCCTCGAGTACGAGCACCAACGGCACGTTCTAAAAGCTTCGGATCCATATCGTAACTATTTTCGGCAGGTTCCACAAGCACAGGCTTAAGTCCTACAGCGCTAACCGCAAGAACGGTCGCGATATATGTATTGGCAGGCACAAGAATTTCATCACCCTCATGCAACCGGCCAAGTTCCATCGAAGCACGCAACATGAGAGAAAGCGCATCAAGTCCATTCCCAACGCCCACAGCGTATTTTACACCACAAAAATCAGCAAAAGCGCGTTCAAAACGCTCGCAGAAATGACCGCGAATATACCAACCAGATTCCACAACATCAGCCGCAGCATTCTTGAGGGAATCCATATAAGGAGCGTTCAATCGTTTTAAATCAAGAAAAGGAACCATTATTGCAAACTATTAGTTGTTAGTCAAGTGCCTGTGGTCGGTCGTTTCTGGTTACTAGTCAGAATTTACTAGTGACTGGAAACTAGCGAGTTTTCAAACAATATAAAAAAATCGGTTCCGTTAAACGAAACCGATTACTGAGCTACGAAGGGCTCGAACCTTCGACCCACGCCTTAAAAGGGCGTTGCTCTACCAACTGAGCTAGTAGCCCGAGCAGGTGCAAATATACAAAAACATTTTTATATTGTAAAGGCTTAAGAATGACAATTAAGTAAAAAAATCATACTTAATGTGCATTTATTGGAAAAATCTCTCTGACTTTTTATAAATTTACACCATGGATTTATTGAAGAAACTTTCAGCAATTGCAGCGCTCGCTATAGCATGTCCGGCATCTAACTTTGGTTATTTCACTAAGCACGATGCGGGACAAGAAGTTTTTTCATTTATATCGACGTTTGACAGCCCGCGTAATGCGGCGCTCGAGAAATCGGCATCAGCTCTTCCATCAACAGATCCGTCTATTGTGCAGTTAAATCCGGCAGCAGTCATCATCGCCGATGGCAAAAAACGTGTTGCCGAAGCACACTGGCAAACAAGCGAATTCGCCGACAATCAAGGAACACTTTCGTTCACAACGCAATACCAGAAGTTCATCCTGCAATTCTCGTACAACTGGCTGTCCTATGGTACCATCGAGGGTTACGACCAATACGGCGAACTGAACGGTAGTGAATACAAGCCTTTCAGCCAACTCGTAACTGCAACTGTAGCCTATCCCATGAAACATATCCGTGTGGGCGCAACAATCAAGTTCGCCTCCGACAAGCTGACTGGGGATGCCACAGACCAAACCGCAATGGCAGCAGCATTCGACTGGGGCTTGACCTGGATGTCCGACAGCAAAAACTACGGTTTTTCATTTGTTGCAAGAGATTTCGGTGCGCAGATTCGCGGTTACCTCAAAGACGGCTCCGATGACTCCTACCCGCTGTCGCAGACTTTCGCCATCGGCGGTTTCTTCAAGCCCCGTAGCGCACCACGTTTGACCCTCTTGGCAGAAACGGACTTTCCGCGCTATGCAGAACCGGACCTGAACCTCGGTGCAGAATACGCCCTCGGCGAATTCTTCCGCATTCGCGCTGGTTTCTCCCGCACATGGCTCGACATTTCTCGCGACTTCAAGCAGTTAGCGTCATCCTCTAGCAGACCTGACGAGACCAACAAAGCACGCCTGTTCAGCCTCGGTCTCGGCTACAATTCAAGCCTGTTCGCCTTCGACTATGCATTCTCTTACCTAGCAACAGAAATAGGCTACGAACACAGGCTCGGCCTCCGAGTTGAATTCTAATTTTTGGACACTTAATGCGGCAGTTCGACGTTTTTGTTTTTGACGAGAACTTTGACGAAGCGCAAGGAAACCTCCCCCAACCACCATTCACGGACCCCGAACTCGGCTGGTTCTATACAAATGATTGGAACAAGCACCTTGAAGAAATCGAGGGCGAATGGGTCGTATTCACGCACCCAAGCATCAAGATTGATCGCGACTTTTTGAACAACGTTGCAGAAGTCACAGACGGATTTCCAATGGTCGATGCCTTCGCACCACGCATCCGTACATTACCTAGCAGCAAAGCAACAGAAAGCGCCATTACAAACAAAAGAAAATTCTTGAGTGGCTTTTTACTGAAGCGATGGACAAAAGGTTCCGGTTTCATAGAAATCGACGAGAACGCTCCAATGTGTTACGTTGCGATTCCGCACCCATTCATAGCCATTTACGCGAGAAGAATCATCCAGCGTACCGGCGCTTTTGACACAACGCTCCCGCCAGCCTCACGCCTCGCAGACTTTACACTCCGCATGATGCATGCCGGCGGCAAGATGTTCTCCGTCCCTTATCTCGTCACTCAAGCAACAACGGACGAAGCAGAAAGAATCGTCGGGATTACCGCGAAAAATGCGCAAGCAACAACGCCATACCTAAAATCAACAGCACTCGTTTTATCGAAAGCATTCGGAATCGAAGCATCTCTGCCGTTTGCCCTCCACCATCCATCCGTAATCCCCACCCTATTACGCAACAGGGGCGCCCTCAAAGAAAAGCGCAAAGCAGCAACACTCCTCTCAAAGCTGAAAGCAGACTTCTTGACAGAAGTGACGTTGTGATTCATCACAACGCCATCCCTGATATAGAATTGTTGGCATTTTAATGCCTTACAATTCTTAGGTTCGTAGGAGCAGGATCCAGTAAAATCTAAACTTAGCAGGATTCCTCATCCCTTCGGTCTTCGGGATAACAGCTGGGGTAACAAAGCACAAAAAAAGGCCCCGCCGAAGCGGAGTCTTTTCTGTAAAATTTTTAGCGGAGGCGTGGGAATCTAAATTGCCTTAGGCTGTTGCGCCCACACCACTAACACTATTTAAAATCTTACTTGGTGATGACGCGGGCCATTTCGCAAACCTTGTTGCTGTAGCCCCATTCGTTATCGTACCAGGCGCAAACCTTCACGAAGGTCGGGTCGAGCTGGATACCAGCCTTGACGTCGAAGATGGAAGTGCGAGCGTCGTTGCGGAAGTCGGTAGAAACGAGAGCTTCGTCGGTGTAACCGAGGATGCCCTTGAGTTCGCCTTCAGAAGCTTCCTTCATGGCCTTGCAGATTTCTTCGTAGGTAGCCGGCTTTTCGAGTTCGGCAGTGAGGTCAACGAAGGAAACGTCAGAGGTCGGAACGCGGAGGCTCATACCAGTGAGCTTGCCGTTGAGGGACGGGAGAACCTTACCCACGGCCTTAGCAGCACCCGTAGAAGACGGGATGATGTTTTCGAGGATGCCACGGCCACCGCGCCAGTCCTTCTTGGACGGGCCGTCAACAGTCTTCTGAGTAGCAGTTGCAGCGTGAACGGTGGTCATGAGGCCACGCTTGATGCCGAACTTGTCGTTGAGGACCTTGGACATCGGGGCGAGGCAGTTCGTGGTGCAGGAAGCGTTGGAGATGATGTCCTGACCAGCGTAGGTCTGGTGGTTCACACCGTAGACGAACATCGGAGTTGCGTCCTTGGACGGAGCAGACATGATAACCTTCTTAGCACCAGCCTTGATGTGAGCGCGTGCGAGTTCGTCCGTGAGGAAGAAACCGGTGGATTCAACAACGACGTCAACGTTGAGAGCGCCCCAAGTGATGTTGGTCGGGTCCTTTTCAGCAAAGACCTGGATCTTGTTGCCATCGACGATGAGGAAGTTGCCTTCGAAAGACACGTCGTGGTTGAACTTGCCGTGGACAGAGTCATACTTGAGCATGTAGGCGAGGTAGTCAACGTCGAGAAGGTCGTTGATACCGACAACCTGAATGTCGTTTGCGAAGTTTTCCACAGCAGCGCGGAAGACCATACGGCCGATGCGGCCGAAACCATTGATACCGAGTTTGAGAGCCATTATTGGATCCTTTTTTTATTGTTGAAATTGCTTCCCACCTTGCGGTGGTGCGTTCTTGGTCCGAAAGATACAAAAAATCAAAGTTTTTGTGTAGTAATAATCGAAAAAAAAGAGATTTGGAAGCCGGTTTTAGGGGGTGAATCCGTCCAAAAGGGCTAAGACCGCCATATGAGGTTTGGAGGGGGAAAGCCACCCCCTGTTTGTAGCCCCGGCTAAACCCACTGATAGAAGTTAAGTTCACCTAAATCCTTTTTCACAAAACCATTCCCAAATTAAAGACACTCCATCACGCTTTATACTTTGTACAAAAAGATAATAAAAATTTTCAAAGTACGGCTACAAACGCCTATTGTAAATATAAAGAAAGGATAACCAGATTATTCTTATTTGTATCGCAAAACGCTACTTTGGCACCACCCTATTTTTCTAAAATTAAAATGTTAAACAATTTACCCCGAGATCATTATGCGTTATTCGTTTGTCAAAAAAGAGAATGTGCTTGCCCGTCTGACAGTTGCATTCGGGCTTTTTTTCCTGTTTTCTTGCGCGGGTAACACGCCCGATGTAAACACCTCCCCCGCAACAGAAGTTTCGGATTCCGCAGAAGCGGATTCTTACGATGAGGAATCCTCCGACATCGATTACACGTCCGAAGAAACGGTCGCCCCCAAGGCTACCGGCGGCACCATCGAAACGAGCGGCTACACGTTTACCGCACCCGACAACGGATGGACAATCATCGGCGGCGAAGACAACGCCCCTTACGAATTCTACAACCCAAAGACTGGCCGTCGTGCAGTCCTCGTCGAAGTGACACTCCCCGAAGGCGAGCCCATTCGACTGATGGACCGCGCCCAAATCGAAATGCAGTCCTTCGAATCGAGCGGTAAAAAGGCAACGCTCGCCGAGACTTACCCCGAAGAAGCTTTCGGTACAACAGGCGCATTCTTTGATGTGGCCGGCAAACGCTACGACACGCCATACGAAGCAGTCGGCATGGTCATCAATGCAGGCAACCATGTCTTTACGCTCACGCTCTCGGCAAACGATGCTCAGCTTCCCACAGGCGCCCTCAAACAAGAATGGAAGGATTTTTTCGCCACATTCAAGCTCAAGGATATCGTCAAGGAATCCGTTCCGGAACTTTCTGCCGAACGAATCATGCAGCATACAAGCATTGACCTTGGATATACTTGGAGCACCACCGATACTCTTTGGCACAACTGGACTGGAGTCGCACGCCAAAACGAAGATCCAGATCTAGTGCTTAGCGACAAGAAAGAAGACATCTCTTTATTCGTGTACGGCGCCATCGTCCCCAGCGAAGAAGTCAGCCAGCAGGATATGTTCAAGGTTCTTCTCAGCCGTATCGGACTTTCCTTAAACGAATCGAACATAGAAGTCCAGCGAGTAAAGGTCGGCGACCGATATGCTCAAGAATTCACACTCACCCGAGTCGTCAACAAGTTCGACTTCTATTATACTGGTAGATTCTTCTATGACAACGGCCGTGGAATTCTCATCGCCACATGGACACAGGGCATCAACAAGAAGAAATACGCATCGGTGATGAAAAATGCGCTCGCAGGGCTCAAAGTCGGAGCCTTACCGCAACAAGCAACCGATGAAGCCTCTCGCCAGAAGCAGAACAAGTTCAACGCCTCGGTCATAAGCCAAGTGGGTATTCTCCGTTTGCTCGAAGACCAGCCATTTGTAGCCCTCAGCTACTTTGAACGCGCCAACAAGATGGACCCGGAAGAACCGCTTTACCTGATCAACTGCGGTTTTGTGTACCAGATGAAGGAACTTTATGGTCCAGGCATCAGCTACTTTACAAGCCAGATGGAACTCGTCCGCAAGAATGGCAAGCTACTCTCGATTCTCGGCGAAATGTACGAAGCGTTGTTTGATTATGGACACGCCCGTGAATGCGCCGAAGGAGCCTTGCGTTACACGCCCAACAATCCTGAATACGTCATCAACTTGAGCGATGCGCTCTGGGGCTTGGGACAGCGCCACCAGTCTCTCATTGTTGTGCAACGCCTCTTTGACACGCAGCCAAGCTCCCGCTTGGGCGTTTACCTCGCCAAGACTTACATGGGACTAGATCAGTACGCCGAAGCTGTCGACATTCTTTACGGTATACGCGGACGTTTTGGCATGAGCAAGGATCTCGGCGAAACGCTCATGGACGCCCTCATGTTCCTCGGCCGTTACGAAGAAGCACGCGCCATCAGCGAAGAAACGCTCGCTAAGGCTAAGAACGACTATAAAATCTGGACGATGCACGGCAAGATTCTCTTCTACAGCCGCAACTATCGCGATGCAGAAAAAGCCCTCACCAAGGCACTCGCCCTCCGCCCGGATAACGAAGACGCCAAGAGTTTCCTCTCTGCCACCAAGGCATATCTCGGCAAGGCAGACAACCGCACACTCCAAAAGCCGATTACACCCGTCGAAGATCGCACCGCTGACTTGAAGACTCTTCTCCGCCCGCAAGCCAAACAGACTGCCGTCGAAGGAGACTTCCCCGCTGTTATCCATTATCAAAAAGAAGCCCTCAAGGCAGAAAAAGGCGCCAACTGGGTCCGTAGCGAAGAAATGCTCCTCGAAGTTTTGGACCAGCGTGGAGCCGCCATCTATCGCGAATTCACGTTCGACTTCTTGCCGGGCTTTGACCGCATTTATTTAAACGCACTCGAAGTCTACGATAGCAATTGGAAACTCAAGCAGAAGGCAACGCTCAACGGAGCCTACATCACCTATGCCACAGAAATTGGCGGCGGTAACGAATCGCAGACAGCACACTTCCCGCTTTCGGAAATTGCACCGGGTGACTACATCTACATGCAATTCAGCCGCACGAACCTCCAGAACAAGGGCATGATTCCGTACACCAATTACGAAAGCAGCCGCGATGTGCCCGTTGGAGAATCCATCTTCCGCATTTACGCCGACACAACACGCTTTGTCACCGAAGAATACGGACCGCTCCAAAAGACAGCAATCAAGGGTGGCATTGAATGGAAGATTGAAAATCCGGTTATCGTGCGCAAGGAACTTTACATGCCGGTTTATCGCGACTTTGGCGCAGGCCTCATGCTCACGGGTAAGCAAGAATGGCGTGATGTCGGCGACGATTACCAGAACCTCATCAGCCATCAGTTCAAGCAAGCCGTCAAGGTTCGTGAGCAAGCGTTCGAAGTGCGCGGCAACAAGATTGGTGACGAAGCCGTCAAGGCAATCATCAACTTTGTCCGTCATGACATCCGCTACCGCGACGTACGATTCGGCGGTCACAGCCTCATTCCGCAAACGGCAGAAGTCACCCTCAAGGAACACCGCGGCGACTGCAAGGACATGGCACTTCTCTTGAAGGACATGCTCGAAGCCATCGGTGTGAAGAGCTACCTCACGGCAATACATCTCACCGAAGAAGGATTCTCGCACTTGCCGACCATCCAGCAGTTCAACCACATGATCCTCTACATTCCGAAGCAGGGTAAGATTAGCGAACGCTGGGTTGACGCTACCGACAAGACAGGTAATGACCGCCCGGTACCGCTCGACATGGAAGGCAAAGTCGCTCTCGTCATCGATGGGGACCAAAGCCATGTTGTCACAACTCCGATTCTCGAAGACAATCAGGAACATCAAATTGCCATCCAGCACGATTTGTTCATCGGTGCTAACGGTGAATGCGAATTCCGCGATTCCGTACAGCTCCAGGGCAAGTTTGCAAGCGCCATCCGCAATAAGTTCTTCGGACGCGACATTAAAGATCAGGAAAAGCTCCTTGAACAGTTCCTCGCTGCAGGCGTACCTGACGTAAGCATCGGCAACATCCGTATCGAGAACCTCGACCAGTTCAACAAGCCGCTCATCATCGTGAACACATACCTTTCCAAGGGATACTTCGGCCAAGGCGGTTCCGAACTCAAGGGACGCTTCCCGAACGTGTGGGAACGCAGTCTCTTCAAGCTTCCGAAAGTTGCAAAGCGCCACCACCCCATCCGCATGCCGCACGAGACCATTTTCAGCTTCAAGCTCAACATAAAGACTGCAAGCGGTCACTCGGTTACGCTCACCGAAGCCAAACCGCTCAACCGCACAGCAGACTACGTGAGCTTCGAAAAAGCACCGAAATCCAAGACCTCTAGCGGAATCAAGTGGACCACGTTTGCGCTCTACGCCGACCCAAGCGAATACGACAAGATCCGCGAAGAATGGAACTACCTCCTGAGCGAAACAAGCCCGATGATTACGGTGAGGTAAGACGAAAGAACGCCGCTACGCGGCTACAGACGAGAGACGAAAGATTATATTTCCTCTCTCGTCTTTGCACTCCATGCAAGACGTTTCGGCTCAGTTATGAAATCAAGTAAACTTGCTTTCGCAACATTCGCCTCTCTCGTCTTTCGTCTACCAGCGAAGCGATCTCTCGTCTAATACAACCATTGACTAATAACCATTGACCAATAACTATGAAAACTCTAATCCTCTCCGATATTCATGGTTCGGCCTTGGCAGCAAGGCAAGCCCTTTCATTCTTTGAAAAATTCAACTGCGAGAAGATTTTCTTGCTGGGCGATACGCTTTACCACGGTCCAAGAAACCCACTCCCCATAGGCCACGGCCCTATGCAGGTTGTCGAGGCTCTAGCCCCATACAAAGACCGCATTGTAGCTGTCCGCGGGAACTGCGATGCCGATGTCGATTTGATGATGCTCGATTTTCCGATTGAAAACGAATACAAGGTCATCGATGACAACGGTCTGCACATGTTCTTGAGCCACGGGCACATCTTTATGCCAGATTGCTTCCCCAAAACAGCCCTAGAATCCATTGAATCAACAGGATTCACTCCGGTAAAAGGCGCTCTCGAACAGAAAAAGCCTCTCATTGATGTCTACCTGTACGGCCACACACACGTTTGGAAGCTCGAAAAAAACTTTCGCGATGTGCTTCTCGTGAACCCCGGCTCCACAAGTCTCCCCAAAGGCGGCAACCCGCCGACATTCGGACTGTACGAAAGCACCCCCGCCAATGGAAACGAACCGGCACACGCCAGATTCAGCATCCACAAACTTGACGATGGAGAGGAAATTAAGGCTGTAACTATATAGTTATACAAGAAGGCGACCCCGTCCCCATTCGCGGATCAAGACTACTAGTGCGGGGTGACAAAGTGAAAGGGAATGTCTTTTTGCTGTCATGCCGGCCATAGTGCCGGCATCGCCTATTATACCATATAAGGCCCCCGCCAATGGAAACGAACCAGCATACGCAAGATTCAGCATCCACAAACTTGACGATGGTTCTGTTATAAAAATGTGGTATTATGAAATAGCAACACGAGCCTCATTCTAAGTTCTAAGAGCGTAGCGGGCTAAGTTCTGCCAACTACTTACATTTTTACTACTTTAAAAGCTATGGTTTTAAATGTAATTTGGCTCGTATTTTTCTTTGGTGCATTTATTGCATGCATCGTCCAGTGGCTCGCATTCGGTGACACCGGCATTTTCAACAAGGCTATTCTCGGGGCATTCGACATGTCCAAAACCGCTTTCGAAATCGCCATCGGCCTTACAGGCATTTTAAGCCTTTGGCTTGGCATTTTAAAGATTGGCGAAAAAGCAGGCGCAGTCCAGTTGCTTGCCAAAATCGTCCAACCGCTCTTTTCGAGACTTTTTCCGCAAATTCCGAAAGGCCACCCCGTCGTGGGCACCATGCTCATGAACATCAGCGCGAACATGCTCGGCCTCGATAACGCAGCAACTCCGATGGGCCTCCAAGCGATGAAGCAGTTGCAAGAGCTCAACCCGAACGAAGACAAAACCGTTGCAAGCGACTCGCAAATCATGTTCTTAGTCCTTAACGCAAGTGGACTTACATTGATTCCAGTGAGCATCATGACATACCGCGCCCAGCTCGGCGCCACAAATCCAAGCGATGTTTTTTTACCACTCTTGCTATCCACTTTTTTCAGCACCATCGCAGGCATTTTTGCTCTGAGCTTTTTTCAGAAAATCAAGCTTAAAGATCCCGTAACAGTTGCATGGCTCGGCGGCATCAGCGCTTGCGTCATCGCCATCATGTTCTATTTTAGCCACCTCACTGCAGAAGCTCTCGGCACCACAAGCCTTTTCATCAGCGGCATCGTTCTATTCGGAATCATCGTTGCATTCCTCGGCCTCGCCTGCTACAAAAAAGTCCAGGCATACGAAGCATTCGTCGAAGGCGCTAAGGAAGGTTTCAACACAGCTGTGATGATTATCCCGAACCTCGTTGCGATTCTCGTAGGTGTCGCCGTGTTCCGTGCCAGCGGCGCGATGGACTTGGTCATGAACGGAATTTCCGCATTACTCGGCCTTATCGGTGTCGGAAACGATATCGTTCCGGCCCTCCCCACCGCCCTCATGAAGCCCCTCAGCGGAAGCGGTGCTCGTGGCATGATGATCGATGCCATGAAGAACTTAGGCCCGGATAGTTTTGCCGGTCGCCTCAGTTGCATGTTCCAAGGTGCAGCCGACACGACATTCTATATAATAGCGGTTTACTTCGGTTCCGTCGGCGTGAAAAAAACTCGCCACGCAGTCACCTGCGCCCTCATCGCCGATGCAGTTGGTGTAATTGCCGCTATCATAATAGCTTACATATTTTTCCCCCCGATTCACTAAATTTTAGTGCAAGCCCCAGTGTTCTAATGTAGAATAAAAATAAGATTATATATTAATTTTTTTTTACCTCCTCCAAAAGTTTTTATTTACATTTAGAACACTAATTTGGTGTTGATAGAGTGGTCATTTAAGGGGCGTAAATGGATTACATCATATTCTGTAGCGCATACAAAGACTTCAGGGATGCGATATTAGATAATATTCCCGACATAATGGTTGTGATGAAACGCGTCAGCGGCGCGATTTCTCCAATCTGTAATATTCTAAATATCGGCTACATCAAGCTCAAGATCATAGCCCCAAGATCAATCATTGCAAAGAACGGCTTAAACGACGAAAAAATCATTTACGAAGATCCAAACGGATACGAATCAGTCCCTGTAATTCAGACCTACAGAACTGGCGAAAACGGCATTGTCACCATCGAAATCCGCGCCAAAAAAAGTCACAAATTTACAAATCCCGAACTCCAGGCGGTAAAGCTCATCTGCGATGACATGTTTATCATTCTCGGCAGATCACGACTCATGAGCGCCATCCATTATGCAAGTCAAACAGACACAATGACAGGCGTCCCCAATACCGCACAACTCGTACATCATAGCATTGAATTGAAAGCACAAAACAAGCTGCATAATTTCAGCGGGCTTTTCATCAATCTAAAAAATTACAAGTATATCAATCAGTCAAAAACCCCCGCCGTTGGAGACAAGGGGATTATCGCCTTTACACATACCATCATGGCCATGTGCCACGATGACGAAATGATAGCCAGGCTTGGCGGTGACAACTTCTTAGTTCTTGTAAAAAAAGAAAACAGGGAAATGTTCATCAAGAACTTGACATCCGTTCAAGTCAACATTCCTATACCGAATGCGCCTGCAATTTCTCTAAAAATTCAAAGCCGCATAGGTGTTTACGACATCCAGCCACAAGATTCCATGAACGAAATCATGCATTGCAGTTCCGTGGCTCTGAACGAATCTAGAATTCATCCCGGAAACGATGTCGTTTACTTTACCAAGCGCATGCTCGACGAAGTCTATCGCGCAAAAGAAGTTTCTTCACTTTTCCGCGAAGCGCTGCAGCATGGAGAATTTATCGTTTACTACCAGCCAAAAGTTTCTGTCAAGGAACAGGAACTTTGCGGTTGCGAAGCGCTCGTCCGCTGGAAACGCCATGGACAGATTATACCTCCTAGCGATTTCTTACCAATTCTCGAAAAAGAGGCTTCCATCTGCCAGCTGGACTTTTTCGTTTTCCGCAAAGTCTGCGAAGATATCCGTTCTTGGCTTGATGCAGGCATTGAACCCGTCCGCGTATCGTCTAATTTCTCCAGGCTCCATTTCAGGAACCCGCATCTTACCGAAGATGTCTTGAATATCATGAAGGAATACAACATTGATAGCAAGTACATCGAAATAGAATTGACCGAAGCATCGGATTTCGATGACAAAGTCGCCATGCAGAAGTTCGTGAACAGCCTTCGCGAAAACAACATTTCCGTTTCAATTGATGACTTTGGTACAGGATATTCCACATTTAACGTCATCAAGGATTTGAACGTCAACGTCATCAAGCTTGACAAATCGCTTCTCGACCATATCGGTGACAACACGCATCACGACGAAGTTGTTATCAAGAACATGGTCAACATGATTAACGAGCTCCATCTCGAAGTCGTTGCCGAAGGCGTTGAAAACAGCAAGCAGCTGGATTTTTTACAAAACGCCAATTGTTCTATCATTCAGGGATTCATTTTCGACAAGCCTCTTTCCAAAGAAGATTTCGAAAAAAGACTTTCCAAGCAAGTGACGTACGAGAATATTACCTAGAAGAACATCCAGACGGCCATCCACAACACGATAAGACCGAACTCGATTTCTTTTGAAATTCGAGCCATAAACATGCAGCCGAACGCAATTCCGGCAATAGCGGCCAAACGCAGCCAAGGCGTTTCTTCGCCCGTCTGATACAGCGATAGACACCCGAGAAGTTCCACCCAAAGCCAAAACGTTTGGGCCAATACCATAAAACGCCTGCGATTTTCGCGAAGCCCCGTTGTAAAAACGCAAAGCGTAAGCGCCAACATGCGAAACGGATAGACTTCCAAAACGGGAAATGCAATGTTCCCGGCAAAGGCCGTGTAAAGGCAGTTCGACAAAACAATCAAGAACATGACAAGCGTTATGCGGTACAGGCCCTTGATTTTCCAAATAAATGCAGCGAAAATCAAGCACAGCAGACACGCAACAGCATTTGCAAACATGCTCATTTGCGGCCTCCTTTACCTTTTCTTGAAAGCCAAACATGTGCGAACGGTTGCAAACAGACTAACAAACAACCGACGTAAGCTCCAAACGGCCCCGCAAGATGCACCCAGTCCGAAGTGAAATAGCCATACGTCACAGCAGCCAATACGCCACAAAGCACCGGTAAGCGCACCACCTTGAATTCCGGAGCGGAAAACGGTGCGTAATATTTCCGTTCTTCAGCATCAGGAATTTCTCCGTCCGAGCTATCACTCTCCTCCCCCATCAAGATTTCATCGTTTTCAAAGAATCGCGAAAGAAGGATTCGCACACCAAAGAAAAAGAAAACAAAAAACACTCCGCCAGCAAACATAAGACTTACATTGGCCAAAGAGACGTTCGAAACCAAATGAAAATCATCGAGATACAAGACAAAGTCACACTTGAGAAGCACGCCAAAGAAAATGCACAAGACGACAATCAGCCGTCCCCAAAGGCTTTCGCGCACAGCCTCAAATAACAGTAGCTGCGGAACAACGCAGGCAAAAATAAAAGCAATAATGCTCCCGCTATCTTTGATAAGCATAAGCCACAAAAACAGCAACGACATAAACCAGCTACAAAGCAAGATAAACCGTTCGATTAAGCGGTTATAATAATTCTCGAACGAGAGGAGAGCAATTGTACTTGCAAGCCCCATGTAAAAAACGCAAGCGACCACGTATAACGGAAAGAATGCACCCTGCCATAGCGAATTTTCAAATTGAGCAAAATCAAGGGCAAATTCAGACACCACCCAGAACACCGTCGGGAGGATAAAACATGCTAGTGGTCGTCGGATCTTAGCAAGATTTTTGCAAAGCGAAACATCTTCAGCACTATCCGCAGCAACAAGATGCGTCACAAAAAACAAGAGCGATATGAACCCGACAATGCCAATATTATAGATATCGCTATTCAATTTAATGGAATTTGAATAAAGCAACGACAACGCAATGGCCACAACATAACTGCACAGCGAACAGAGTTCAAGCAAAAGCGATGTACGGCGATGAATTTTCACCTTCATTACAAGCAGGAACGCCGAAAGGAGAACACCCGCCTGAGACATCCCGATCCAAAAAATAAAAAGCGTTTTAGGGAATTTCCAATTTTCGCTATTATGCAAAAGCAAATCAAAGGAACCATCCCAAAACGAGCCTCCGACCGAAAGCAGAAGCAACAAGCACAACCCAATAAAAACTATAGTAACGACTTTACTGTTCAAAGTTCGCGCCTCCGGCGCAGTTGGTAGAACTTAGCCCGCTCCGCTCCTAGAACTTAGTTGGCAACTCTAAGCTCTAAGTTCTATGTTCTGCCATCTAATAACTACAATATATTTTTTTATTTTTGCGCTCGAAGATTCAAATGAAAAAAAAATAACACAAAATGACCACCCTAGAAATTATCATTATAGCCATTGTCGAAGCGATGGACTGTTTTGCAGTCGCCATTTCAACTGGACTTTGCAAATCGGGCATCCGATACAGCAGCGCATTTTTACAGGCCGTGAGCTTTGGAGTTTTTCAGGGTGGCATGACGCTCCTCGGTTATTTCCTGGGCAGTTTTGCCGAGCGCTGGTTCAATGCGGTAGGCACACCGATCGCCTGCGCAATTCTCTGCATTTTGGGCGGGCGCATGATTTGGGGCGCCATCAGGGGCTGCGACGAGGTCGTATCTTGCAAACGTTTGAGCCTCATGAACATTTTGCTGTTGTCGGTCGCCACGAGCATTGATGCCTTCGCGGTCGGGATTTCGTTCGCATTCCTGAATGCCAACATGGTTTTTGCCACCTCCGCCATTGCAATTGCAAGCTTTGTGATGGGCATTCTCGGTTTTGAAATCGGGCGCCACGCCTCCAAGCGATTCAAGACAAAAATCCCGGAGATTATCGCCGGGATTATCCTGATTGCCATAGGCGTGAAGATGTTCATATAGTAGGAAGTCGGAAGTAGACGGTAGGAAGTAGACAGAACTTAGTTGGCAGAACTTAGCCCGCTTCGCTCTTAGAACTTAGAATTTCTTAAAGAGATGATAGAGTGTTCTAAGTTCTAAGTTCTAAGTTCTAAGTTCTTTCTATATTGCTCTCCATGAGTGAGCAGAAAGATATTGACCGTACCCGCTATTTTGAGCTAAAGAAACAACTGGAAGAAGCCAGCCGTCTTTATTACACGGAAAACGCGTCTCCCATGAGCGACCAGGATTTTGATTTTGGGCTCAAGGAGATGGAAGCGCTAGAGGCGAAGTATCCGGAATTGCGCGGGAAGGGTTCGCTCACGCAGAAGGTCGGCAGCGATCTCACGAACGATTTTGCAAAGGTGGCGCATGCAGTGCCGATGCTCAGCATCGCTAACGTGTACAGCGAAGAAGAAATGCGCGAGTTTGTGAAAGCTGCGGAAGAAGGGATTGCGGCTCTTCAAAGTGAAAGGGAGATTCCCGGTCATCCCCGTCAAGCGAGGACAGGCGCCGGGAATGACAAGAATGCCGAGAATGACGAGAAGCGCGCGACGTGGATCTGCGAACGAAAAATTGACGGGGTTTCGCTTTCGATTGTGTACGAGAATGGTCGCTTGAAGCAGGCGGCGACACGTGGCGATGGAGCGCAAGGCGATGACGTGACGAACAATGCGCTCACGATTGCAGATATTCCCGAATATTTCGATGCCAAGAAATTGAAGATTGACCCGAGCGAAATTCCGCAGGGGACGTTCGAAGTCCGCGGTGAAGTCTACATGGAACGCGAGGCTTTTGAACGTTTAAACGAGCAGTTCATTTTGGAGAACAAGAAGACTTTCCAAAACTGTCGCAATACGGTTTCGGGTTCGCTCAAACTTAAGAGCGTAGCCGAATGCAAGACACGCCCGATGCGCTTTTTTGCCTACCACATTCCGCAGAGCAACAACAAGACTCACGAAGAGAACTTGAAGCAACTCAAGCGTCTCGGATTCCATACGAACGATTACTGGACCGCCGATACAGTCGATGAAATCATGGCGATTTCCGAAAAGATTGGCGCAAGCCGCGACAGCCTCCCATTCGATATTGACGGCATGGTCGTGAAGCTGAACGATTTACAACAGCAGCGAGAACTCGGCAGCACAAGCAAGAGCCCGCGATGGGCCATCGCGTATAAGTTCAAGGCGGAACGCGCTTACACACCGCTTTTATCTGTAGAATTCCAGGTCGGTCGCACCGGTGCCGTGACGCCAGTGGCAAATCTCGCACCCGTGCGCCTCGCCGGCACGACCGTCAAGCGAGCCACCCTCCACAACTTCGACGAAGTGGCAAGGCTCGACTTGCACTACGGCGACACCGTCGGCGTAGAGAAGGGTGGCGAGATCATCCCGAAAATCACGGATGTCAAGCGCGAGCTGCGCCCCGCCGGGGCCTCCCCCGTCGTGGCTCCTGAGAAATGCCCGGAATGCGGCGAGCCACTCACGCACATCGACGGCGAAGTGATTTTGCGCTGCGAGAATTTGCATTGCAAGGCACAAGTGCAATGTTTGTTCGAGCATTTCGTGAGCCGTGAAGCGATGAACATCGAAAATCTCGGGCCAGCGCTTATCGCAAGCCTCCTTTCGACAGGCAAAATCAAGCGCATTCCCGACCTTTACCGCCTCACGCTCGAAGACCTGGAATCGCAGGAACGCATGGCGAAGAAGAGTGCAAAAAATGTCTACGAAGCCATCCAAGCTTCCAAACAGAAGAGCCTCGAAAATCTGTTGCACGGTCTTGGCATCCGCTTTGTAGGCCGCACAAGCGCCCGAAACATCGCCAAGCATTTCCGCACGCTCGAAAAGATCCGTACCGCCACCGTCGAAGAATTGCAGAACGTGACAGACGTGGGTGAACGCATCGGCAAATCCGTCTATGAATTTTTCCACACGCCGCTTTACACAAACGAAATTGACGAACTCATAGAGCTCGGTCTCCCAACAGAATTCAAAGGCGTTGTCAAGACATTGTTCCAAGGGCAAACCGCCGTCATTACGGGAACGCTTCCGAATATGCAGCGCGAAGATGCACGCAAACTCATCGAAGAATATGGCGGTAAAGTCAGCGGTTCCGTGAGCAAAAAGACAAGCTGGGTCTTAGCCGGAGATGACGCCGGGTCCAAGCTCACCAAGGCAAATGAGCTCGGGATTCCCGTGCACGACGAAGCATGGCTTATGGCACAAATTGCAAACGCCGACGAATCTGGCGACGCCTCAGATGAAAACGGCACACCTGCTGATGCCGCAAGCAAAACGCCAAAGCCCGCGGAAGACCAGATGACGTTGAATCTCTAGATTTTTTTGCAAAACAAGATGGCGATCCCGGCACAAGGCCGGGATGACAACGTGCAAAACAAGATGGTGATGCCGTCCCCATACGCGGATCATGACCACTAAGCCGCAAGCTGCAAGTGGCCAAAGAGAACAAATCCGGGATGACAACGTGCAATACAAGATGGCGATTCCCGCTCGGTGGCGGGAATGACATATAAAAAAGGCGCCCCACAACGGACGCCCGAACGGCTTCAATATCAAGATTTAGCACAGCGAAGCTACAATCTACATCCTCATAAAAGGACTGGCATCAAAGCAGCTCTTTTTGGAATAAAACTCGGCTCAAAAGCCCTCATTTCAATCCCTGGCGCCAAATGTATAAAAATTTTAACACAGTGGCAAGATATTTCATGAAGAAAAACTGAACTAGCAGCAAATGGTCGTTTTGGGGCTAGATTGCCTAAATCACCATATTTTAGTAAATTTGCAGCCATGAAATCAGTACCTATAACGCTCCTCACCGGTTACCTGGGAGCCGGCAAAACAACTCTCCTCAACTACGTTCTCAACAATCAGCAGGGCTACCACGTCGCCGTTATCGTAAACGACATTGGCGAAGTGAACATCGACCAGACCTTGATTGAAAAGGGCGGAAACATCACGAAGGAAGATTCGGGCAAGGTCGTCCCGCTTTCGAATGGCTGCATTTGCTGTTCTCTCAAGACCGACTTGATCGAACAAATTGCCGAACTTTTGGAAATGGGCAAGTTCGACTACATCCTCATCGAAGCGAGCGGCATTTGCGAACCCATTCCTATCGCACAGACCATCAGCTTTGCCGGAAGCCAGCTCCGCAGCAAAGACGGTCGCCCTCTCCCCTGCCATTTGGACAACATTGTGGCTGTCGTTGACGTGCTCCGCCTCGCTGACGAATTTGCCGGCGGCGAAAAGCTCCTCGACGAAGACCTCGAAGAAGAAGACATTGCAAACTTGCTCATCCAGCAGATTGAATTCTGCAACACGATTATTTTGAACAAAGTCGATGCTTTGAGCAAGCACGATTTGGAACATGTGAAGGCCGTCGTGAAGGCTTTGCAGCCGACCGCCAAGATGATTGAAACGAACTACGGCAAGGTCGAAATGAAGGACATTCTCGACACGAAGCAGTTCGACTTCAACAAAGTCGCTGAATCGAGCACTTGGGCTATCAAGCTCAACGAAGAAGGTCACGATAACCACGACGACGATGATGATGATGATCATGACGAACATGAACATCACCACCACGACCATGACGATGACCACGACGAGCACGAACATCATCATCACGACCATGATGAACACGATCATGACCACGATGATGAAGACCACAGCCATTGCGACCATGAACATGGTGTTTGCCACTGCGGCCACCACCACGACAAGGATCATCCGCACGGCGACGAATATGGCATCAGCACGTTTGTCTACGAAGACCATCGTCCCTTGAACCGCGAAAAGTTCGAAGCCTTCCTCGATGACTATCCGACGAGCATCATCCGCACGAAAGGTCTCATCTGGTTCAGCGATGAACGCAGCGAAAGCTACCTGTTCGAACAGGCAGGCAAGCAGGCCTCCGCCCAGAATTTTGGACGTTGGTTCGCTGCCGAAAGCGAAGCCGAACAGAAGCGTATCCTCGCCGAAAATCCGCAACTCCAGAAAATCTGGGACGAAAAGTACGGTGACCGCATCATTCGTTTGGTATTCATTGGCCAGCACATGGACAAGAAGAAGATTATCCAAGTGATGAACGACTGCTTGGATGACTAATTATTGGTCAATAGTCATTAGTTATTAGTATGTTATACGAGAATCCCCGCGAACGTTCGCGGGGATTTTTTTTCAACGACGGAGTTAAGCCGTTAATTATCTCCAATTTTTTGTATTTCTATCCCGTCGATTTCTGCTGGGAGCGGATTTCTGGAGTCCTGTTTTGCACCGAGCTGTTCTAGCTTGCGGCATGTCACGACAATACTTTGTCCACGATCACCCAACCTCTGCATTCCCTTGCCATAAGCTTCTTGAGCTTTACCAAGAGCAGTCCCAATTTCATCCATGTTTTTCACGAACATGCCCACGCGTTTGAGCATTTCATTTGCGAGGTCAAAGACTTTCTGCTGATTTTGCGCCTGTTGCACTTGGCGCCAAGTCATTTTCACCATGCGGAGCATCGCATAAAGAGACTGTTCGTCAGCGATATAGACGTTCTTTTCAAAAGCTTCGCGCCAAAGCGAATGGTCTTCGGCTAGGGCCGCCCAAAGAGCGGCCGCACGCGGCACGAACATCACGACAAAATCCATTGATTTCTTAGGAGCCTTGACATAGCTCGAATAATCCTTTGTCGAAAGTTCATTCACATGCTTTCTGAGACTATCGATATGCTTTTTCAAAAGCACTTTGCGCTCGTCCGGATTTTCCGCCTGCATATAATCCATAAAAGCAGTCATCGAAACTTTCGAATCGACAATAACTTCTTTGTACGGATCCAAATGCACAATAACATCAGGGCGTAACATGGAATTAGAGTTATCCGCATGCACAATAGCTCCGTTGGCATCGCGAAGCGTTGTCTGCACGTCAAAATGCTTGCCTTCTTCAAGGCCGAGCGATTCCAAGACTTCTTCGAGAACGCGTTCACCC
This sequence comes from uncultured Fibrobacter sp., assembly GCA_946407235.1. GTDB lineage: Bacteria > Fibrobacterota > Fibrobacteria > Fibrobacterales > Fibrobacteraceae > Fibrobacter. Next base: position 39,113 of record CAMJNF010000005.1, read on the forward strand.
CAATCCCCTTGAATTTTACTGTCATGTTTAAATGCACGAACAAGTTCATTCGCTGCATTTTTCGTTTTATCGTTAGCATCGATGGACTGTTTTAGAACTTCCTTAAGCGAGGAATTCGCCTCCGTCTGCGCACGAGTCGTATCGTTCATGGTCTTTTCCATCTTGGCGATGGTTTCCTTGAGCGGGTTCACGAGCTGTTCCATGGTCGCGTGTCCCGATTCCGAAAGTTGCTTTTCGCGCTGTTTGAGCATCTCTTCGGTGGCGTTTTTCGCTTCGGCAACTAGACGTTTCGAGATATCATCGAAGCGAGCTTTTTGCTCTTCAAAAGCTCGAGCCGCCTCGGCTTTTGTCATTTCAAGTTGGCTTTTCAATACAGCGACTTCTGTTTTTGCACCATGTCCCAATAAATAACCAATTGCGATCCCTAAGACAGCGCAAATAATGGCGACGGCAATTATCATCAAGAACTCCTTTTAACGTTCTAGCAATATATCGTAATCACATTGAAATCTGTAAAATAAAACTAAAAAACTAGCGATTTGAATACGTGACATTATATGACATTTTAAAATGGGGCGCGCAAATTTCTGGTCCGATATATAGTTTTTAATTATATAAATCAACATTAAAATAGCCATTAATTATAACAAGGCCCTGTTTCAGAGTAGTTTAATAGGATTTTTTAAGAAAATTCAGACCAACCCCTTGCCATGCGCCATTGGGATTGATATTTTTGTGGCATGATGAATTTCGTAACAAATGCAACTCTCAACCGTCGTTGGTGGCGCGGACTCTAACATAGAGCCCGGTATTTGTTACAAATCACCCAAGATTTTTAAGCAAAGGCTTCCGGACTCACGGAGGCCTTCCTTTTTACCGAAAATTGACGAAATCCTCCGGGACTTAAAGCCTTTGTGAACCTTAAACGAAAAGGCAAACAAGTTTTAAACTAGAGGATTAAAATGACTAAGATTACTCACATCACCGATCGCCCGGGTTACGCTCCACGTACAGACAGCATTTACGTTGCACTCCCCGGAGAACGTTACACCCCGTTTTCACTTGCCAAGAAGCTCGGCGCAAAGGCAATTTTTGAATCCGCCAGCTTTGACCACGGTCGCAGCCGCTATTCCACTTTGATGGTGGACGAAGGTTTCCGCCTGCGCCAGAACGACAAGAACGTAAGCATTGTCGTGGACGGCAAGGAAAGCGAATTCTTGGCTGAAGGAGATGGCGATATTCTCGACGCACTGCTCAAGATTTCTGCAGAAAACACGGTGCCGCCCAACCAGATTCCGATTCCGTCTTCGGGCGTGGGCTACCTCGGCTACGAATTCTGCGCCCGCTGCGATACCATTCGCCTCGCCCCGCAGGTGGACGAACTCAACATTCCCGAAGCAGAATTCTTGGTGGGTCACATTTACATTGTGTTTGACCACTTCACCGAAAAGCTTCATTTGTTCGCACTGAACTACGAAGAACACCAGATTGACTTGAAGGCCGCCATTGAAAAGGTGAAGGCACGCCTCGCCGACTTGGACTTCAGCTACCTCGCCCCGGAACAGCAGTACGGCAAGGGCATCACGATGACGGACCTGGAACAGTCCCGCAAGGAATACGTAGAGAAAGTCGCCGCCTTGCAAAAGCACATCATCGCCGGCAATATCGTGCAGGCCGTGCCATCCCGCCGCATCCAGTTCGCAAGCGACATCGCAGCGCTGGATATTTACCGCAGGCTCCGCACGGTGAACCCGTCTCCGTACATGTTCT
>CAMJNF010000006.1 GCA_946407235.1 uncultured Fibrobacter sp.
TAACCAGCACCTCGGCTACCAGATCGCCCTTGAGGTGCAGTTCGTCGAAGATTTCAGGAGCGTCGGCATGGGACCAGACCACTCGTTGGTCTTCGGAATCAGTAAGTTTTTGTGCGATATTTATTCTCAAAGTGGCACAAATGTAGTAAAACGCTAAAAATGGGTCAAGGTGAGTTTGGTTTTAGGGGGTGATAAACACAACTAGCTTGTCCCATAACTTGAATTCATGCCGCTATTTTGAATTTGAAAAAGGCGGAGCCTGTAATATCGGCAACCGCCCCTTTTTTATGCATCAAATGTCTTAGAAAGTATTTTTGTCTATCACCGCTTTTGCAATATTAGCAGTAATAAAATCAAAAATAAGCAAGCCTGTTATGCATTTTCCCTTTTTATTAAGATAGTCGACAACCTTGGGGTTTAAGTAATCGGCATAATCCTCTGGCGTCCATCCTAACAACAATGCACCAGCAGCAGTTCCCGTAGCACTAACATGATTAATTTTCATTTTCAATGAATCTTTGTTATAATCAATATTGCTTTTAATTTCTTTAAGCTTCGTGTCTTCATTTGGAGCACTATAATCATCTTGAGGTACATAATATACGGCAGGACTATTAGTGACCTTTCCTCCACTGACCCTGGGGTAATTTACTCCATACATATCAGCATGATTATGGAAAGGATAATCGTTTAAATCGTCCAAAACAACGATTTTTCCTCTGACATCTTTCAGAAGCGGCCAGCAATTTCCCGCTTCAGTGTTTGTATTTGTACCTCTTTTCCAAAGAATACTTTTATATTTATTAATCAAAGTCACTATTTTACTTTTTTCAACATTTCCTCTTTCATTTTTTATTCTCATTATAACCGTTTCTCTCGACTGTTTACTCAAAAATTCCTTTACAACATCCATAACTTTATACAAGTTATATTCACAATCTAAACCAAACGCATTATCACCATGGCGACCCTGCAAATTATCATTAATTATTCTTATATCAAGATAACGACATCCATAATTTAACTGAGTCATAAGATCAGCTTTTTGAGTTCGAGCACACCGTTTTTTTTCAGAATCAAGGATATTAGTGTTATTTTCATAAACAAATTTGAACGTCAACGAATCATGCGTTCCAGGGATGCTAAGTTTATTGATTGGCGTTTTACTAGCAATATGAGCCATCCATTCACTCATTGGGAAATTAGCCATAATAGATACTCCTTATGTTTTATGTTATTGTTTCATACAAAGTCCTCATTCAAGGACTAAATTTAAAATAACATAAACACTACTTCATTTAAGATTTACAAGTCTTTTGTAGTAAAAATAAAACTTCCATCACAGTACATACAACTTATTCATTACAACGTATTATAAATTTCATAACAACATATTATTGTATTTTATTACAACACGTTTTTTTCAAAACAAAAGCAAACGTATTCACACGTTTACGTGTTTTTCATAAAACTCCTACAAAGCAATTTCACTCAGTATAGATGTCAACCAGCTCAGAGGCATCTCCGTTCCCAAAAGGACCGAACCAAGCCCCATCACTACCCATCTGTTCAGCATTCAATACTTACCATTATATTATATCCGCGAAAAAGCCCCGAGAATCGGCCGCTGCAATTTTGAGTTTCAAAAAAACGTTATTACATTTTGCCCAAGAAAAATGATACTTACGGTTTTGACATACGCAGTCATCGGGCTACTTGCGATTTTTGCGTTCTTCTACCTCGGGCTAGAAGTTCGGTTTTACCGTGCTCTCGGACGAGTTCGCGAAGGCGCCGCCGATGCAGAACCGCTACCGAAAGTGAGCGTCCTGATTGCCGCCCGAAACGAATCCGAAGGTATCCGCGAAACACTTGATTCCGTTTTAGCGCAAGACTATGCGGGCGAATGGGAAGTCTGGGTTGCAGACGATCGCTCGACGGACGACACCCCGAAGATTCTCGCCGAATACGCAAGCAAATTCGAAAAATTGCACGTTCTTACGATAGATTCCCTCCCCGAAGGCGTGAGTCCAAAAAAGCAGGCGCTATCCAAGCTGATTGACGCCTGTAATGGTGAAATCCTCTGCCTCACGGACGCAGACTGCATCGTGCAGCCTTCCTGGATCAAGGGTATCGTCAAGGAATTTGAACCAGGCATTGAACTTGTCGCAGGGCACTCCTACATCCCGACCGACAGCAAATCGCCGTTCATCATTTGCATGCAGGCGGTCGAAACACTCATCTACCGCATCGCGGGCACGGCGGGCCTCGCCATGCACCTCCCGCTCACAAGCACAGGCAACAACCTCGCCTACCGCAAAAGTTTTTTCAAAAGCGTGAACGGATTCACGGGCGTTATCAAAATTCAAAGCGGGGACGACGACCTGTTGATGCAAAAACTCGCCGCAGACCGTCCCTGGGCCATGCGCTATTGCATCACGCCCTCCACGTTTGTCACCACAAGCGGCAAGGAAACGCTCAAGGCGCTCTGGGAGCAACGCAAACGCTGGGCATCAAAGACTATTTATTACACTCCCAAAATCGTCTTTGTGCTTTCGATGGTATTTTTATTCCTCGTGATGCTCTGCGTGACCGCGGCACTCTCGATTTTCAGTTTTAAAATATTCGTCGCCACATTGATAGCGTTCTTGTGCAAGAGCGTAGGCGACATGGTTCTCATTATTCGCGGGCTCAAAATATTCAAGCAGGAGCACCTCCTCAAGTGGTGCATCCCGGTTGAATTCATACATGCCCCCTTCACCGTACTGGCCGTACTGTTCGGACTGTTCGGACGATTCAAGTGGAAATAAAAATGGCAACGACTAAAACAACAACGAAGGCGACAACAAAAACCACTACAAAGAAGACCGCCACCAAGACAGCTAAAGCTGCAAAACCGGTTGCAGAGGGCAAGACCCTTATTATCGCAGAAAAACCGAGCGTAGCAGCAGACTTGGTCAAAGTACTCGGCGCCAAGACATTCAAAAAAGAAACAGCCTATTACGAAAGCGACACGACCATCGTTAGCCATGCGATAGGTCATCTCGTAGGTATCGCCGACCCGAAAGATATTGACGAACGCTACAAGGCATGGGACATGAAGACGCTCCCCATGCTCCCCGAAAAGTTCCCACTCGTTGCTCTCCCCACCACTAGAGGCCACCTCAGTGCACTCGGCAAGCTCATCAAGCGCAAAGACGTCACGACGATCATAAACGCGTGCGATGCTGGCCGCGAAGGTGAACTGATTTTCTACTACATCGTGGATTATATTCTCAAGGGGAACTTCAAGGGCAAGACTTTCAAGCGCTTGTGGATGCAGAGCATGACGCCAGCCGCCATCAAGGATGCCTTTGAACACCTCCGCACCGAAGAAGACATGGTGAACTTGAGGAACGCCGCCCTCTGCCGTAGCGAAGCCGACTGGCTTGTAGGCATGAACGGAAGCCGCGGCCTCACCGCGTACAACAGCTCGATGGGCGGATTCCAGATTACACCGTGCGGCCGCGTGCAGACCCCGACGCTTGCCATTATCGTGAAGCGCGAAGAAGAACGCAACCGCTTTGTCCCGCAAAAGTTCTGGACCATCGAAGCCTCGTTCGATAACGCAGGCGCAGGCTACCAAGGCAAGTGGTTCGCCGTTGACAAAGAAAACGGCAAGGACCGCATCAAGCAGATTTTTGACGAAACCCGCGCACAGGAAATTCTCGCCAAGTGCAAGGGCAAGACCGGCACCATCGAAGAGACCACCGCCCCGAGCCTGCAGAAGTGCGGCCAGCTCTATGACCTCACCACGCTCCAGCGCGAAGCGAACAACCGCTTTGGCTTCAGTGCCAAGACAACGCTTTCCATTGCGCAATCGCTTTACGAACATTACAAGGCGACCACTTATCCGCGTACCGATAGCCGTTGCTTGCCCGAAGACTACGTTGCTCCGGTAAAGGCAACGCTCGGCAAGATTGAAGGCCCGCTCGCCAAGTTCGCCCAAGAAGCTCTCGACAAGAACTACGTAAAGCGCACGCCGAAGGTCTTTGACAACTCGAAGATTTCGGACCACTTCGCCATTATCCCGACAGGCGTTGTGCCGAAGGGACTCTCCGAAGCTGAAGAAAAAATCTACACGATGATTTGCCAGCGCTTTATCGCGGTGTTCTTCCCGCCAGCGCAGTACTTGAACACGACCCGCATCACGACTGTCGAAAACGAGACATTCATCACCGAAGGCAAGATTCTCGTGGACCCGGGATTCAAGGCTATTTACGGCAAGGAATCCGATGAAGAATCGAACATCCCGAAGCTGAATGGCAACACCGCCAAGACGCTTGAAATCGCCGCGAAGGAAGACTTCACCAAGCCGCCTGCACACTACACCGAAAGCACGCTTCTCTCGATGATGGAAAGTGCAGGTAAACTCGTGGAAGACGACGAACTCCGCGACGCCATGAAGGAACGCGGCCTCGGAACGCCAGCCACACGCGCCGCCATCATAGAAAAGCTCGTCAGCGACAAGTACGTTGTCCGCGACGGCAAGGAAATGATCCCGACCGCAAAGGCATTCGACCTTATCAAGGTCCTCTCCGCCATGAACTGCGAAGCCCTCACCAGCCCGGAACTCACCGGCGAATGGGAATACAAGATGGACCTCATCTCGAAGGGCAAGGAATCTCGCGAAACGTTCATGAACGGCATCGTCGAAATGACAAAGACGATGGTGAAAAACATCAAGGGATTCAAGGAAGAAAGCACGACTGACGAAGCAAGCTTCAGCCCTGTGAACGGCAAGAAGGTTTTCGAAACAGTCAGCCGCTATACCACCGAAGACGGCATCGTCATCCGCAAGATTGTGGGCGGCAAGCACCTCACTGAAAGCGAAATTGTCGAGCTTTTGACCAAGCGCAAAATCGGCCCATTGACCGGATTCCGCAGCAAGAAGGGCGCCGAATTCTCGGCCGTTCTCATCATCAACGACGAAAATAAAGTTGAATTCGTCTTTGAAGAGAAACCCGAAGAAATCGAACTCGGTGAAGTTATCGGCAAGTCTCCGGTAGATGGTTCAGATGTTTACGAAACGCTCACGGGCTACGTCTCCGAAAGCTACGTGAAGAAGGAACCGAGCGGCATCACGCTCCCGAAGATCCTCCTCGGCAAGGAACTCCCGCTTGACGAAATCAAGAAACTTCTCGCCGGCGAAAAGACGTCGCTTATCAAGGGTTTCCGCAGCAACAAGACTCGTCGCCTGTTCGACGCTTACCTCACTCTCGTGAAGGGCAAGCTCAAGTTCGAATTTCCGCCACGCGAATTCAAGCCGCGCCGATTTGCGAAAAAGAAAAGTGAAGAATAATTAGTTAGCAGAACTTAGCCCGCTCCGCTCTTAGAACTTAGTTATTTTCTTTTAGATAAAAGTGAGTGTCCTAAGTTCTAAGTTTCAGACCCATGCCTTTAAGACTTTTACTTACACTAGCTCTTTTCGCAGTTTGCACAGTCTTTGCGCAAGATTACCAAATCGACCGGTACATACCTGAATCGAGTTCTTCCGAAGTTTCGATGTACGTGATGGTATCATCGTCAAGCGAGCAGCAGATGACACCAGCCGTGACCAGTTCGTCGGCGACTCTTGCAACCTCAAGCTCTTCCGCGAATTTCGTCGCCGAGAGCTCGTCCGCGAAAACCAAGCCAAATCCGTACAACTTGCCCGACGAACTCATGCCGTTGTGGGATTCCATGTCCATGCGTCAAAAGGCAGCACAGATGATCATGGTGTATCTCACGACTCCAGAATTCATCATCGACAATGAAATCGGAGGCGTACTCATCACAGGCAAGCACCTCCGTTCTGCGAATCTCTACTTGCAGCAAATGAGCACCATCGATTCCAATTTAAAAATACCGCTACTTGTCGCTACAGACCAAGAAGGCGGAATAGTCAATCGTCTCGCCTCTTATTCCGACCAATGGCGTTCCACCCCAAGTGCCCTCGAAATGCGACACATGGACGTAAGCAAAATCCAATCCTTCGCCATCAAGGCCGGCAAAGCGCTAAAAGACCTCAAAATCAACATGAACCTTGCGCCAGTGCTCGACCCGTCCAAAGACCACCGCGACAAGAACTCCTTCATGGAAGAAAGCCGCCGTTCCTGGGGTAACGACACTACAAACGCATACAAAGTAAGGGAATTTGTCAAGGGGATGCGCAAAAGCAAAATCGTCTGCGTTTCCAAGCACTTCCCCGGTTACGACTCCTGGACAAACAGCGACCACCAAATATCCATCAGCACCTCGCCCAAGGAAACCATCCTAAAGAACGTCAGTTTTTTCAAGACTCTCGCCAAGGACATCCCCGTCACCATGATGTCGAGCGTGCAGTTCATGCGCATATCGAACCGCCCCGCAGTCTTCGACAAGAACATCGTCAAGATGGCCCGGCAATACGCCCCCGACATGGTCATGCTCACAGACGACCTCTGGGGTACATCGCTTCGCGCCTGGGCCAGCGGCAAAACGCAAATTCCGCCGCATAAGAATTATCCCGATAAAGATTTCAAGCGACTCATCACATCAGTCATTGATGCCGGCAACGACATCCTCATGATTTCTTACACGTCCAAAGCAAAGGACATGCTCAACATCATGATGAAGCTCTGCGAAAATAATTCGAAATACACGCAACGCATCGAAGAATCGGCGGCACGTATTTTGAAACTGAAATATAAAATGGGGTTAATAAAGTAGGCAGTAGATAGTAGGCGGTAGGAAGTTAGCAGGACTTAGAGGCAACTACCCACCAACCGCTTGCTTTTTCGTATTCGACAAGTTCACCACATTTTTCATAACGCCAGCCTCGCCCACTTTTTCAAGTGCAGCTTTCAAAATAGCAGCTGCGGCCATCGTATCGTCTAACGCGCGGTGGTGATTAAAATCCGGGAGTCCTAACGATTCCGTAAGTTTGTGCAAACTGTAGCTTGGCTGTCCCGGGAAAACACGCCTTGCAAGCTTTACCGTACAAAGTCTTGGGGGATTAAACTTGATGCAGCAGCGCTTCAATTCTGCAGTCATGAATTTGTTATCGAACTGCACATTGTGCGCCACAAAAATGCGATCTTGCAAAAGCTCAGCCACATGTTCGGCGATCACACCAAATTGCGGTTGACCATCGACCATTTCATCGGTAATTCCCGTCAGTTCACGCACAAACGGGGTTATCGGCTGCCCGGGGTCCACAAGCGAGTGGTACGTTTCAACAATTTCGGAACCGTCCATCAGGGCGATTCCGATTTCCATTATTCTGTTATCTTCACCATGTCCGCCGGTCGTTTCGAGATCGACTACCGCAAATTTTAGCAATGCAATTTACCTAACGGGGATATCGATATCAAGCGTTTCCATCCCATCGCGAGCTTGTACACGAGCAAGCATCACGTTGGACTTGGGGTGCCCGTAAACAGGGACGACCATCAAATTGGAAACGCCTCTCTGTTCACTCGGAACCGCTTCGGTATCGTAAGCTGTTTTCGTAAATATAGGTTTCTTGCCTCCATCATACAAGGAATACGTCAACTTACGAGGCATTCCCTTCTTGATTTGAGACGTTTTCACCTGGAAATAGATATAGCCGCCCTTCGGTACAGTTCTTAAGCTGTCACGGATTTCTTCTTCGGTCGCAAAAGCGGCTTCCATGGCAAGGCGCAAATTCTTACGCACCATTTCCGGCTTTTCATATTCAACCATCACGTTAAACTTCGCATCTTCAGGGATTGCGCTCGGGCGCACATCGCGAATTTTGCTGTTGTTCTGGTGATATTCCCAGCGACCATTATCGTGCAAGATAACCGTCGAGCCGTTCGAGGCCATGGCGACAACATCTGCTGCAGATGCATTTGCTGCGCACGCCAAGAAAAGAGCCACGCAGGCTCTAGAAAGAATTCTCATTCCACCCATAAATACTCCGTTTTTTAAACATCCCATTACCCCCATAATATATACCAACAAAAGTAAATCAAACGAAAAAATCAAATAAATATCATTTTTAACGGCAAACTTGTGACTTTACTAACATTTTTACAACCTATATTTGCGATGTACCTCACATTACAAACTATGCAAGGCAAAATTCGATTCGCACCAAGCCCCACGGGCTATCTTCACGAAGGCCATTTGCTTTCGGCGCTTTACGTATGGGCCGCCGCAAAAAAATGGAACTTAAAGATCCACTTGAGGATTGAAGATCACGACCAAAGTCGTGCACGTCCGGCCTACATCGCAGGTATTCGCGAGGATCTAGCTTGGTTAGGATTTCACTACGATTCCGAAAGCATTCAAAGCGCGCGGAATGCGATCTACGAAAACGCTTTGCAAAAGCTAAAAGCAAAATCGTTAGTTTATCCATGTTTTTGCAGTCGTAAGCAACTCCTCGCAGAGAACCCTCAAAGCGAAACCGGAGAGATCGTTTATCAAGGCAAATGCCTCAATCAATTCAGAATTAGGAAGTCGGAATTAGGAATTGATTCAGCACCGCACAATTTACGTTTTATCGTTCCTGATAAATTCATTGACTGGTACGATCTCCGTTTGGGAGATTTTCATGAGAATCCAAAGCTCCAATGTGGCGACTTTCCTATCCGAGACCGCGACAACCAATGGACCTACCAGTTTGCCGTCTGCGTAGACGACATCGACGAAAATATCACACACATCGTTCGCGGTGAAGATATCCGCAATTCCACGGCACGTCAAATAGCGTTGATGGAAGCGCTCGGCCGTACCGAACGTCCGATTTACCTGCACCACCCGCTCATTGTAGACGCGAACAACAAAAAGCTTTCCAAGCGCGAACTGGCACACAGCATCCGGCAAGACAAAGAAGCCGGAATCACGCCCGAAATGCTTTTCGGACGCGTCTGTTACAAAGCGCACCTGACAGAATCCGAAGCGCCCTTATCACTCATTGACGCAATATCAACAGTAATAAGCCATATTTAGCGTCTTTTTGGTTAAAAAAAATTTATATTCGGAGCATGACATCAACGTCAGTGTCCGCAACCATAGAAAAAATTCGTGAAGAAGCAGCAGTCTTTGAAAGCAAAGACCGCCTACTTTGCTTTTCTCAAAAGAATAAATTCCAGTCTCCGCTCCTCGTAGACAACGGAGACCAGTTTTTCGAGACTTGGCAAAACGAGCAAAAGTCTCGCTCACTTGCTTCATTTTTCCCCGTCTCGGCAAAATACGACGAACAAAAGCAAGCCGCAGATCTCGAAAAGTTCCGCAAGGTTTTCAAATCCAAGGCCGAAGATTTTTGCAACCAGGATTTGTACATGGCGACAGGCTTCATCAAATGGAGCGACAAATCACTGGCGCCAGCGATCCTCATTCCTCTGGACTACGACGATGAGCACGACACCGTTGCCATCTCTACACGTGCCCCCATTGAAAACATTGCGCTCCCGTCACTAGACAAAGAAATCAAGTTCCCCGTTGCCGCAGACTTTTGCAAGAACGGAATTTTTGCGATTCAGAAATTTTTCGACACACTTGAGAAAAAGATTGCACCGCGGACCGATTGGAAATTCACGCGCAACGGACTCTGCATAACATTCTACAGTACAAACAAGCTTTTACTCAAGAAAAAACTGACCAGCGAATGCTGGACCACCGCCAAAGTTGCAAACAACGAATTTTTCATTGCAACCATTGGCAACGACGGATTTTTCCCACATCAATCGCCTTTTGAAGGAAATGCGTACGACCACGTTTTCAATCCGGCTGATCACCATTTCCCTTACACCACAGATTCGCAGACGAACAAAGCGGTCATCGAAGCGCTTGACAAAAACGTTTCTGCATACGCTATACAAACTCTTCCCGGTTCCGAAAAGGCAAAAGCAGCCGTCAACATCGCTGCAGAGTTCATCCAGCAAAAGAAAAAAGTCCGCGTTGTAAGCCGCAGGGCCATCACGAAGTTAAACTTCGAAAATGCATGGAAACCGCCATTCCGCTCATTCCAAAGCCCTGACCGCGACACGATAAAAGCATCCTTGAGCGAAGTCCGCGCAAAGCTCGTCTCGTACTACGATGCGGTCAACTTTCCGCTCAAGCCTAGCGGAGCAAAGCTCACGAATTTGCTAGACGAAATTGCAAAATTAAAACCATTCAAGACCAAATTTGCAAGCGATCTTTTCAAGAACATCGAAGATGTCCGCTACAAAAAATACAAGTTCATGCTCTCAAGTCTAGAGCAAATGGAACGGCTGTATTTCAACGAAAACGGGATCGAAATTTTCAACGCCTTCGAAGGAATTACATTACCCGCCCTTTCGCAAGAACGCAAGAACTTGATTGGCGAAGACCTGGAACGCGCAAATAGTTTAACACAAACGATCAAGCCCTTCATCGAAAGCATCAACAAGTCCGAATTGTATCCCGAAGGACTCACGCTTTCGGACATGCTCGACTTGATTGTCGTTTTCAAGAAAAACTTTGACAACGACATGCCCGGCTTTGAAGAATGGAACATCCACTCAAACGGCTGGATTGCCTATCAGGATGACCTAAACGACTTGCCCAATGCAGGCTCGCGCTGGACAAGCTATCGCCGCAAAGGCTCCGACATTTTCAACGAAGACGCCATCGACGTAAACGTTCTCGCGGCACGCAATGAATTTGCAGAAAGTTTAAATTCGGCGCTAAAGGCTCTTTCGGATCATTACCGCAGACCAAAACGACTTTTGCTAAGCGTCTTCAAGAATCCCAAAAGCATTTCGTCCGATGATATGCTCATCGAGCAAATCGACAAGCTTATCGAAATGCAGGAATACAGGCGCAAGTACAAGGATTCTTCGGTTCTTGCAACTCATTTATTCGGAAAAGACTGGAAATACGAAAAGACAGACTGGAAGGATTTGGCAAACAAAATCCGTCATTACTATGTTTTCCGTGCACACATCAAGAACAGCGACCAGCAAGATTATTTACTCCAATTGCTTGCCAAATGGCATTTGTTCAAACCGCACGCCGAGAACTTTGAAGACATCCAGTCCAACATTGAAGCTCTGCAAAAGAAGCTCCAGCATATTAGCAAATCGTTCAACTTGAGCGATTCCTTGGATACGCAAGACGTAAATTCATGGCTCGATAAAATTGAGCGTTGGTCAAAGCTGTGGAAAGACCAAGACATCTATTTGCAGCTCCGCGAACACATGGACACCATCAGCGATTCTCCATGCGAAAATCTCGCAGAATTCGTGAAGGATACAAAGAACGCGAGCAAAGATATCGCCATGGCATTTGCACGCGCTTGGACAAACTGCCAAATGCAGGCGGCAACCGCAGAATGCCCAGAGCTTTTCAGCCCTTCTGCAAGAAACCGAAAGCAACAAGGCAAGCAGTTCAGAACATTACTCGATCAATTCAGCAACGCTAATTTCCGAGAAGCGCATGAAACCGTCGAAAAAAATCCAGAACTGCTTCAAAGCCTAGCATTATCACAAACCTATGACCAAAGCCTTGAATCTTTCGATGTAGCACTATTCCTGGATGCAGACTGCATGACCATCGCAGAAGCGATGCCTGGAATTTTAAAATCGAAAAAAGTAATTCTCTTTGGAAATCCGTGCGTTCCAACATTAGAAGCGCTCCCATTGGACGCTTGCAGCATGGAAGTTTCAACTCAATCTATTTTCTTTAAGGATAACGTTCTTTCAGCAGCGCTCCGCAAGGGAATCTCCACGCAAGTTATCGGGTTCACGACGCAATATGCAGACCCGTCGCTATTCAGTTTTGCAAACCGCAGAATTTATAATAGCGAAATGGCGCAATTTCCGAATTCCATTTTATCGACAAGCAAATTGCAGACGCTCAAAATCGTCAAAGATAAAGTTTCATCCATTGCAGAAAAAGCCATGCAGCATGCGACAAAAAATCCAAGCCAAACACTTGGAATTATCGCACCAAGCCAAATAATTTGCAATGAAATCGAAGATGCAATCCAGAAGCATTTAGAAAAGAATCCCTCCGCAAAGAAATTCTTTGAGCAAAGGAATCTTACAAACAAATTCTACATCAAGACGACAGAACGCGCTGTAGACTTGTACCGCGATGTCATTCTCGTTTATGCCGATGTAGAAAACGCCTCCAGCATTGCAATGGCTTGCAAGCTTTCAATTTGCGCAACCCTTGCAAAGCAAAGCCTTTGCCTGTTCATGACGAACGAAGATTCCGAACAACTCGCAAGCGAAAAGCCAAGCCTTTTCCAAGAATGGGTGCAATCCCTCAAGAGCAAGGCCGCTCCAGAAAATGCGGAAACTACGATTTACGGATCCGTTCTTGACTCACAAATTAAAGAATTATTCAAAGAAAAAAACATTGCATTCAAGGATCACATTGCCCAAGGCAACATTCCGATAGGTCCTGTTGTCATGGACGCGAACAACAGCAAACGATTCCTCGCAGTCATCGAGACCGACTGCAACTGCGACCATTATCAGGAATCCGTTGAAGATCGCGAATACACGCGCCCGAACACGCTCTCAAGGCTCGGCTGGAAAGTCCTAAACATGTGGCTTCCGCTTTGGAACATTTCGAACAAAGACGAGAAAGAAAATCTCATCACGACGATTGCAATTGAACAAAGTGTTGCACCACCACCGCAAGAAGACTCGCCTATCGACGATGCGGAACAGAGCAGCACTCCCGAAATCGAGCCGTACAAAGTGAATCACCCAGCGGCAAGCAACAAATCCATCGCAGAACTCCCGTTAGAAAAGCTCATCGAACAGCTCAAGTTCTACGTCGATAACGAATCTCCGATTCACGAGGAACTGTTGTTGCAGAGGCTTTTGGAACTGCACCGCGAGCACTTAAGTGACAAAACAAACGCTGTACTGAGCGAAGCCCTTAAACGCGCTTTGCACCAGAAGCAATTTGTCAAGACGGGGCCATTTTTCTACTCGATGACCAACAAGAGCATTGTGCTTCGCGACCGTTCCAAGAGACCCGACAGCGAACGCAAGATGGCGTATGTCCCGCCCGAAGAACGCGCCCTGCTAAAGCTTGACGACCGCGGCATCAAGAAAGCCCTCGGCGTGCTGTAAGCGCCTACGGTGCAATTCGGAATTCGGAAGTAGGAATTAGGAATGGAATAGACTGCGTCATCCTCGACCAAGAGTTGCGCGGGAGGGGATCCAGTGAAGTTGGGAATTAGAAAGTCTTTTCTGATGTCATGCCCGCGAAAGCGGGCATCGCCTTTTCATAAACGAAATCAGGCTTGATAATGGCGACCCCGACAAATACACAACAAGAGCAGGCATCGCCTGCTCTTTGTGCGTTTAGCGCTTTTATACACGCTTATCGAAGCTTGACGACAAAAGCGTTAATGTTGTATGCAGAGAGTTCGCGAGCCTTGTCCTCGGCGACCTTACGCTTTGTCCATCCACCGCCACGGAGCTTGTAGAACGGAGGGTCGAACACAACCTGGATGGTGTAGCCCGTGCTTGCAGAAAGCTGAGCCTTGCGTCTCTGAGCGGCATCAAAATCACCGACAGCCTCGAACTGGAGCATAAAGAATCCATCGGCCTTGTCGTTCTTGCCAGAAACCTTCGCGGGGACAGCGGAATTGCTTGTTGTATCGCGGAGAGAAGCGCTAAGCGTAGGCTTGTACTCGTTACCGCGGAAAAGAGAATCCAAATCTGTTGGCGATCCGGCCCAAGCCATAGCGCATAATGAAAGTGCAATTAAAATCTTTCGCATATGATAAATATAGAAAAGCATTTATAAACTGTGTAAGTTGATTCCGGCTCAAGGCCGGAATGACATTGCAAAACAGCCTGTAGGCCAATTCACGCTCAAGGCCGGAATGTCAACTTAAGGCACGAAATGACTACAAAAAAACCTCCCCGGAGGGAGGTTCCTTTAAGTTCTAGAGACTTAATTATTTAGCCTTGTAATCTGGATCCAAGCTGCCGCGTTCATTAGCGTTGTGGCGGACACC
Organism: uncultured Fibrobacter sp.; assembly: GCA_946407235.1. Lineage (GTDB taxonomy): Bacteria > Fibrobacterota > Fibrobacteria > Fibrobacterales > Fibrobacteraceae > Fibrobacter. The sequence goes on from CAMJNF010000006.1 coordinate 13,976, forward strand.
CCAGACTTCAGACTTTTCGAGCTTAGCCATCTTGCCGAACTTTCCAAGCTGAACGTAAGTCTTGATCTTAGAGATAAAGCCACCAGCACCCACAAGACGCTTGTTGTTGTTGGTAGACTTCATGTTCCAGAGAACGAAGAAGTTTCTACGGTTCTTGACGCAGTCACCACCGAAGTACTTCTGATCGTTACAAGCGATACGTCCCTTCTGCTTTGCGACAACGGCACCCAAGTTCGTGAAGAGTTCCCATTCATAGTCGAAGAATACCGTGCTCTTGTCGACGCCAGCAAATTCTTCTCTAGAATCAACCAAGGCACCCATGTCGTTCTTGACGAACCAGCCATGCGGAATGAAGCCGTATTCTGCAAACTGGCCTGCCCCAGCAACGATGTCTTTTCTGAAGTCCTTGTCAACCTTGTTTGCATCGTAGGAGAAGACCTCGAATGCAGGAAGCTTTGCAACATCAGAAACAGAACGAGTTGCCGGAATACCGCCCTTGGCAGACGGGATAAGTCTTACAATATAGGTGCTAACTTCACCAGAAATCAAGACCCACGGAGACGGGAGACGTTCAGCCGGATCAGAATCCCAACCAGGAGCGACATTCCATCTGTGGCTTGCATCGTCTGCCGGGCGGATAGAATCTGCACCAGGAGCCAAAGCGTAATCAGACTGGTCTGCAATATGGCCTAAACCATTACCACTTCTGAAGTGAACGTAGTCACCAGCCTGCGGGAAGAGAGCTGCATCCTGGCTATAAGAGATAGTCTGGTTTGCAAGATACTTCTGACCATAGCTGACGCCACCGAGAACGTCGATGCTTTCAGCAAACTTGCGTTCTTTACCGTTATTGATAAAGAAGGAGAACACCTTATCACCTGCTGCAGAACCTTCTGTTGTCTTTTCAAGAGGTTCAGAGAACTGGAAGACCAACTGGACCGTCTTCGACTTGCCATCGGCCTTTGCTCTTGCAGAGAGGATAATCGGAGCGATACGGTCATAGATGTCAGCTGTAAAAGCACTCGTTATAGCTTCGCTTTTCGCATTCGGCTTAAACGTAGCCCAAGATTTGATGAGGCCCTTACCACCAGTTTTGGGTTCCTTGGAAAGTTTCTTGCCAGAAAGAGCAATCCTGTTGCCGCAATACTTTGTCGTAGCGTCGCACTTAACAAACTTCTTAATTTCGTCACCTTCAAAGACCACGGAATCCTTATCGTTTTCCCAGAAGACTTCAATCTTGTTCGGGAGCGAGTCCTGATGGAATGCACGATGGTAATAAATCATGAGCGAGTCACCAATACCATCAAGGTATTCCTTCGTCTTGTCAAAATACGGAGCATCGATATTCAATTCCGATTCTGGTACGGCACCATGAACGTCAAAAATATCGGCAAACACAACCGTCGGAACCGGCGGATCTTGGAACTGCAGATTATCATAACGGGCATGCAAGTTCGAAGCACCTTCGACACCCACATCAATAAACGCCGCACCCGTACCATCAGCATTCTTCAGGTATTCCTTCCCTGAATTCACAATGACATAGCCACGACCGTCTACAACTACCCCCTCGCGAATTGTAACACGATCAGAAGCATCGACCAAAGACAGCGAGAAATTACAAGCTGAACCACATTCGGTATCACCAGGGTTGAGAGCAAGTACATACAAAGTATCATCAGCTCCCTTCAAGCGAACAGTATCCCTCAAATCACCGGTAATAATATTCGAAGAGTTCGGTCCATCGACAAACACAATCTCAGGCACAAAGAACGTGACTTTAGCAATACGAGCACTGCCCGTCACATTCACAGAAACAGTATCTTCGCGTTTGCCACCAGTAAACGAACGTGCTAAAACAGTCATATAGACCGTATCGATTTCACCCGCGCGAATTGTGCGTGCAGTTTCCTCCGGTTTAACAATCTGAGAAAGTTCACCATCCTTCAATTCATAGAAGACAGCATTCTTGTTCGATGAATGCAAAGTATAGGACTGTTCTTGTGCAGCGGTCTGCATTTCAAGCGGTTTCGTGCAGTTTGCAGCACCCGAGCCGCAAGGATCAAGCATCGGAGCTACGTAAATCGGAACAAGCTGATCCAATTCAGGTTTGCCGCCAACCTTAGGAATAGCAGCCATCTTGCGATCAATAAACTTGTACGGGAGACTTCCGTCAGAAAGTACAGCATCACGGTTAGCAACACTCACTGCACCCGAAATAGGCAATTTAATCTTGGTATAATCGTTTCCAATTCTAATGAACAAGAAATACGTGTTCGGCGGGAGCTGACTTTCCAACTTTTCCAAATTTACAATCGGGTCATACGGAAGGGTAACATCGATGCCACCATCATACTGCTTCGGAGTTTTTACAAACTCATCAGCAGGGACAATGACAGCTGTCGGATCTTGACCCGTTTCATCCGTAGTCAATTCATAACTAATTGTAATGCCGGCATCGGTAATCTGCTTACCTTCCAATCTACTATTACCGCCAGTCGGGTCAACTTCGGCAGCACAGCTCTTGCCACTCGATTTCTTGTATGTGAGCTTATAATGCTGGTTACCATTGTTTCTAAAATCAGCTCCGTGTGCACCAGCTTTGTCCGGAGGTGCATTGAGACCACTCGTCTGCTGGATGTACATGTTCGTCTTGATATGGACGTTACTCATCGTAGTACGGCGGTCGCAGAAGAATATGTCAATAGGATATTCATCGCCCACTTCGGCATCAGGCATGAACTTATCCAAGTCTACGTAACCTGGAGCCGCAAGGTGGGTACCACCAAGGTCCACAGCGAGTTGCTTATTGATAAAGACCCAAATATCGTCATCACCACGGAAGCTGAACTTGAGTCCCTTCTTGAACTGGAACGTAGCATGAGATTCAAAGCAGAAATGCTGGTTACGACCTAAATTTTTAAGAACATCACTATCATCCGCGCCTGTGCCAGATGACCAACGAGCAGATCCATCAGCAGGTTTACTATTCTTTTCAAGTAACTTCCCAACAGATGTTTCCGTATTCTGTTTATAGAAATTCCAACCAATCGGAGCCATTTGTTCGCAGCCCCAACCCCAACCGTCACCTTCGAAGGAGACATTGAGTTTGGAACGAATTTCTTTGCCAGCCGCCGTGGTAGGAGCAAATTCACCGCCAGCAGCAAAGAGGCCGTCACAATCAATACCACCATCCCAGCCACCGCCTTTGCAAATCAAATCGCTCAAAGCAACGCCTTCTGTCGGGTGAACCGTACGGAGACCTTCTGGAGTCCTAGTTGTCTGGTTATTGTAGTCAGCACAGAAGAAAACAGGACCTTCAGCTCTGCGCTTGTTTTCTGCCGCAGCGAGACGAGCAGAAAGCATTACCGGCTTTTCCGTCGAAATCATACCCGAATCAAGAGGAGGTTCTTCTGCAGGATAGAAACCACCAGGAACAGTAGCACCCGGACTCTGATACGTATCAGAATCAAATTCAAACTTACCATCGGCAGTCTGGTTAAAGACCATGTTAAAGCAGTACTTTTCGTTCACATTCGGAGTATAGGTAAACATGGCCTTGAACGCTTCATCGGCCTGAGCACCAAAGCATTGTTTACCCTTAGCGGTAAGTACCATGCGGCCATTGGCATCAAGAGTTGATTCCACCATACCCTTTTTCACGCCAATGCAAGGAACTTTTTCAGTAGAACTGCTAACAATATTATACTTTGCAGTAGGATAATAGCAGGCGTTGTTTAAACAAGGTTCGGGGTCATTTTGGCATTTATCATCGTAATGGTTGCAAGTAAATGCTCCATGCAAAGAAGCGTCCGTATCATAAATCAAAGCGGCCAATTCATAACTGCACTTGCCTTCGGCAGGCGGGAGCGTTGTGTACCACCCCTTCATGTTACTTTCAAGCTTACTGGCTTCTTCGTCATCTGCCACAAAATAAAGGACATCAGAGCCAAAAAGCTCAAACTGACCGTTCAAAGGAATTGGCTCTGCGGCAGTACCTTCATCAACCCAAGAACCTCCCATACCAATAGCAGTGGCCAACTGGGGGTCAGAATCTTTATGAATAACAACGCTAGACGGAATCGGTTCATCAATATAGCGCCTGAAATACCATCCGCAATGATCAGAGTCGATTTCCATTGGAATAGACGCCTTATCGTCTTCCTTAATCATCGGAGTAGCGCTCTTCCATTCAACGGTATTCGGCAAGAAGATGTAGAAATGCTTCACATCAGGAGGAGTCTTGCTTGCATACGTGATGTTTTCCTTGGCCGGATCCGGGTGAGCGGAAATCCACAATTCGCCTTTTTCGCTGAAATCATTGCAGGTAAAAAGACCTTTATTGAGCTGCATGTACTTGACATTCATTGAGTCTTTTCTAATGCAATGGCCGCTATTACAGTCGTTCGTACCGGTTTCTTCAATGAAAAAACTCTTTGCACTTTGTTGACCAATATCGGAAGTGCTAACTTTAAGCCAGTTTGCAAAATCACTCTTGGTAAACAAGGTTTTTTTCCCGTCAGAAACGACATAAGCAGATTTCCAACCATCGGGCAGCTTCAAATAAACGGTGCCCTCACATGCCAATGCAGCAAAAGCGCTCTGCGCACCGACAAAGAGCATAACACAGCCCAATACCCATAGTTTTAAGGATTTGATAGTGTTCTTCATTTTTTTTCTTTCCATTTTCGGTTCTCTCTGACCAAGCAGAACATCAAGAAGACCCCTTCTTGATATACTACACCACTCGAAATCTACTTTTTTAAATAAAAAAACGGAATTTTTTCTTTGAAATGAATGTGAAAAAAAGTTTATGTTTGTAAATTAACAATTTAACTCACAGTTTTTCAACACTATTTGTAACCATAGTTTTACAAATAAGCTTATGTAAAATTTCGTGTACAAAATTAATTTTTCTTAAGCGTATTATAGACGTATCATATATAATATTAGACTAAAACTACTTCTATATTTGTTTTGTATATATTTTAGCGCAAGGGATTAAAGGGATTATTATGGAAGATGAAACCATCATGAGCAACGACAACACCATCCGTTTCAACCCGATGGTTATTCATCCACACCTGATTGTGCTGTATCCGCAAAGCGAGTTCGCACAAATCCCTCTTGAGAAGGGAACTGTAATTCTCGGTCGCGGGCAAGACGCCGACATCCGCTTTGACGACGAGTTGGTCAGTCGCAAACATTGCTCGCTTTCGTTTGACGGCCAGAGCGTCACGGTCGAAGACCTTGGCAGCACGAACGGCACGTTCGTTGACGGAAACTTCATCCACAAGCAGATTCTGGATTCCGACAACAGGCTCCAAATCGGCAAGATGGTGTTGAAGGTCGCCTACAAGGATCCAAGCGAAGAGGCTTTTAGCCGTGAACTGTACGAAGCCGCCACAACGGACTCGCTGACAGGCATTTTGAACCGCCAGGCATTCATGGATCGCTCGGCAGGCGAGCTCACGTACGCGCGTCGCAACGATGCACTCGTCCACACCGTAATGATTGATGTCGATGATTTCAAGCGCGTGAACGATACCTGGGGACACCAGTGCGGGGATCTCGTGTTAAAAGAAGTCGCGCGGCTGCTGAACGAAGGAAAGCGGGATTCAGACTTGCTCGCACGCTACGGTGGCGAGGAATTCTTGCTGCTCATGAGCGGGATTTCGCCGGAAGACGCCAAAAAGCGCGCCGAAAAATTGCGGTCAGCCATTGAACGGCACATTTTCTCATGGATGGATACGATTATTCCAGTGACTATTTCCCTTGGGCTAGTGTCGCACGCTAGCGTTGAAGTCACACAGATTACAGACCTCATCGCCGAGAGTGACAAGCTGCTGTACGTCGCCAAAAAATGCGGCAAGAACCAGGTCGCAACAGATTAAAAGCAGGCAAAACCAGACAATGCTTGGGTGACTCGTGTCACGCGGGGGTAAAGTTTTAACCTACCGAAAATGGTAAAATTTTACTAACTTTGGGCGCGATGAGTGAATTTTACTCCAAACGCCTAAATTCTTTTGGCACAGCAAGCATCCCGAAGCTTGTCTTGCAGTTTTCTGTTCCCGCCATCATCAGCATGTGCGTGAACGCCCTCTATAATATCGTTGACCGCTTTTTCGTGGGTCAGGGCGTTGGTAGTTTGGGCATTGCCGGCATTACCCTTTGTTTCCCAATTTGCCTTTTCATAATGGCGATGTCCATGATGGTAGGCGTTGGCGGCAACACACTCTTTGCCATCCGTCTCGGGCAAAAAAAGTACATCCAGGCAAGCATCATTCTGAACAATTCGTTCTCGCTGTTGATTATTATGGCGCTTTTCGCCTTTACATTCGGCGAAATTTTCATGACACCGCTCCTCAAGCTATTCGGAGCGAGCGAGCAGACGCTCCCCGTTGCCGAAAGCTACATGCGCATTTTACTCTGTGGTGCGATTTTCCAAACAATTGCCCCCGGCATGAACCACTTTATCCGTTCAATGGGACACCCCAAAACGGCAATGTTCCGCGAAATTGCAGGCGCCGTCAGCAACATCATTTTGGATTGGCTTTTCATCATGAAGTTCCAATGGGGCATCGAAGGCGCGGCTTGGGCAACCGTTTGTTCGCAGTTGATTGCAAGCTCCTTGATAACGCAATTCTTCATGAAAAAATCCGTGCCGATCAAGATTCGCTGGCGCCACATGAAGCTGCACTTTGCCTACGTCAGGAAGATTTACATTTTGGGTCTCCCGCCCTCCGTGATGCAGATTTGCAACAGCCTCATGAATGCAATTTTGGCATGGAGCCTCACGACTTACGGCAACATAAGCATCAAGACGACAGGCGAACTTTCAGGCGGCGACCTCGCCATTTCGGCATTCGGCATCATCAACAGCGTTGTTTCAATTATCGTACTCCCGCTCATGGGATTCGTCCACGGCACACAGCCGATTATCGGCTACAATTACGGGGCAAAGCTCAACAACCGCGTCAAGGCCACGCTCAAGTTCTCGTTCATTTATGCGGGAGCGTTCATGCTCCTCTGCTGGGCCGCCGTAATGTGGAAAGCAGAGGCATTCGTTGCACCGTTTGCGCCCAATGACCTTGAATTGCAACAGGTTGCCGCGTGGGCCATGCGAATTTTCACCGCCGCTTTCTTCATGATTCCGTTCGGAATGGTGTCAGGGAACTTTTTCCAAGGGACCGGAAAAGCGCTCCGCGCCATGTTCTTGAACGCCTGCCGCCAAGTGATTTTGCTGATTCCGTTCTTGCTTATTCTGCCGCACTTCTTTGAACTGAAAGGCGTGTTCTTGGCCCAGCCCATCGCAGACACAGGCGCAGCATTCATTGGCATGGCCATGCTTTGGCATGAACTGAAAAAATTGAAGTAAGTTTTTCCGCAAAAATCCCCAAACATTCCCTTCGCTCCCCCGCGCATTGCCAAAATGCAATGCATAAAAAGCTTTTCTTAACAAAAATCAATCTATAAGAATATAGATTAGATTATAAGTGTGGGTTAAAACTTCGAAAGGATTTGGATGAAGAGTTTTTTGTTTGGTAATATCATTCCTGTATTTTTGTCAGTCGCTTGCGTTTCTTTTGCAGCCGACTACAATCCACCTGCATCCGCTATTTCCAGAATCAATAGTTATCGTGGCTATTCGGAGCTGACTTCGGCAGCATCCGGCATGGACATCGACCAATACACCTACAATATGACCACATGGCAAATTAGCAATGGCGGTTTTTACAAGGCAATGGCCGACAAGTACAAAAGCGCATATGCAGGCGGCCAAAAATCGGAATGGCGTTCGGCCAGTAACGGAGACCTAGCGACCATCGACAACAACGCGACCATCCAGGAAATGCGCCTTTTGGCCATCCGCTACAAGGAAACGACAAATTCCAATTACAAAGCCACATTCAAGACAAGTTTTAACAAAGCCGTCAATTTTCTCCTCACAATGCAGCGTTCCAAGGGCGGGCTTCCGCAAGTTTGGCCCAAGCGCGGAAACTATAGCGACCAAATTACGCTAAACGACAATGCCATGATTCGCGCCATGGTCACCATGATGGATATTGCAAACAAGACTTCGCCCTTCGACAGCGACATCATCGATGACGCCACGCGAAGCAAAATGCAAGGCGCCATGGACAAAGCAATTGATTATTTGCTGAAAGCCCAAATCAAAAACGGAAATACGCTCACTGTCTGGTGCGCTCAACACGATACAAGCAACTACACACCCGTGGGCGCACGTGCTTACGAATTGCCCAGCAAATCCGGCAACGAATCAATGGGTGTCGTGTGGTTCTTAATGAACTGGCCGAATCAAACCGAAGCCATCCAGAATGCCGTCAAGAGCGCTATCGCCTGGTACAAGAAAAACAAGCTGAAAGACAAAGCCTTTAGCAAGACCGAGGGCGTTGTCGATAAGGCGGGGTCCTCCTTATGGTTTCGCTTTTACGAAGTGAACAGCGACGATTACTTCTTCTGTGACCGCGGCGGAGCAAGCACCAAGACGCAGGACTTCATGAAGATTAGCGAAGAACGCCGCAAGGGCTACCAGTGGGCAGGCGATTACGGCTCTGCAATTCTAAGTGCAGAAGCCTCATACCTCGAAGCGCTCGCGAAAATGGACGACAATTATGTTCCGCCCCCGCCACCACCAGCCATGTGCGGCAAGGACACTTGCAAAACGTATATCGACGGGGCAAAATTCACAGACATAAAAGGTGTCAAAGAAGCAACCCACACTGGATTCATCGGCGAAGGTTACGCAAACGTCGATAACGAAACCGGAAGCTACGTCATTTACGATGTAACCGCCACAAAAGAAGGCAAGTACACACTTTACATCAGTTTTGCAAATGGCGGGAACGGGGCTCGCGGATTCTCTGTAACTGAAGGCGACAAGACGCTCATTGCCGAAGGTAGCATGGAATCGACAGGCGCATGGACCACTTGGAAAACGCAAACCATCGAAGTCGAACTCCCCAAAGGCCACAGCGAACTCAAATTCACGAGTCTTTCTAAGGACGGCATGGCAAACATCGATTTCATTGGCTGGATGAGCGAAGACTTGAAAGCAGGCAAAGTTGAAATGGGCTCAACATCAATCGAAATCCGTCGCGTTGAACAACTGCAATCAAATTCTGCAAACCATTATTTTGTAGACTTTGGACGTACAAGAGGAAATAGCGCAGGAGCTTACTTTATGCGCGGAAGCAACAAATTCCGTGTGAACGGGAGGAATGCAAAATAGGCAACCCCGGAATAAAAGCAACCAAGGCGAACGCTGCGAAAATGCTTGCATTTTCATAGCTGAGCCGAAGGGCTTTGTACTTGTACAAATCCGGGGTGACAGGTAGGAAAGCACGGACTTTTGTTACTGTCATGCCCGACTTGATCGGGCATCTCCCGTTTCTGTGCAAGGAGATTCCCTCCCCATACGCGGATCATGCTCACATAAGTGCTAAAGCACTAAGTGATCAAAGAGCTCGGAGGCGGGAATGACAATTCGAAACTAGTGCGGGGTGACAAGTGAGAAAACATCATTGCGAGCTACACTTACTCCAAGCGAAGCGTGGGTGTCTGGCAAAGCAATCCAAGCACAAGAATTGAGGTTTTATGTTGAATAGTTGGATGAATAAATTTGCAATTTGCGCGACGCTCACATTGGCCGCAAGCGCTTTCGCCGTAACCAAACACGGCATTGACTTTGTCGTGGGTGTCGATGGCAATTTCAAACAGGCCATCGAAAAAGCAGCAGCATCCGGAGCAAGCGAATCCAAGCGATTCATCATCTTCGTTCCGGACGGGGAATACGACATCACAAAACTCACTGGTGACGAGCACGGAAAATCGACTTTCAGCCCATCGCACGTTTCTATCATCGGGCAATCCGTAAACAAGACAATCATTTGGAACACGACAAATACCGAAGGCATCAGTACAACCGCAACATTATACTTCCCTAATAACAAAGACATGTACATGCAGGACATTACCCTGCAAAACAGAGGCACCTACAATTCCGGCAACGCCGCACGCCAAGTGGCGCTACAGCAGAACAGCGGTGATAAATTCATTTACAAGAATGTACGCCTCTTGAGTGGACAAGACACTTACTACACCAAGAGCGGCCGCACTTATTGGGAAGGCGGTGAAATCGATGGCACGGTAGATTTTATCTGCGGTGGCGGCGATATATTCTTTGAAGGCACAAAGCTCGTGATGACGAGAAACGGCGGCTACATCACCGCATCGCAAAATCCGGGCACTTGGGGTTATGTTTTCAACAACGCCATCATCGAAGTCAGCAATTCCAGTTTCAACAAAACATTCTATTTGGGGCGTTCATGGGGACGCGCGAAAGTCATATACCTCAACACGATTATGCGTGCAGAGCCCAAGGCCGAAGGCTGGGGCCCCGACATGAATTCCGCCCCGCAGATTTTTGCCGAGTACAACAGCAAGAATGCTAACGGGGGCGCCATCAACACAAGCCAACGCAAAACTTACTTTGACGGTGGCAAAGATGGTTCCACAGCGACGACACTCAAAACTGTTTGGAACGCAAGCGATGCCGCAAAGTACACGCTCAAGAATGTACTTGGCGGTTCCGATAACTGGGAACCGAACAAACTCACAGTACAAGTTCAAGCTCCAAAGATTTCACAAGAAGGAGCCAACATCGTATGGAATGATGACGCGAATGCCATCTGCTGGGTCGTTTTTGTCAACGGCAAGTACCACAGCAACACGACTGCAAATTCTATTGACGTTGGAAACATCGCTGCAAATTCCAAGGTGACCATCCGCGCGGCAAACTCCATGGGCGGTCTAGGCGCTTCGTCAAACGAAATCACGGTCCTCGAAGCAAACGTCACCTACTACAGCGCAACCCTCACGCAATCCATCGGCGGCACCGTCACCATTTCCCCGAATCGCGAAAAAATCGCAGAAGGAACATCTGTTACCATTACTGCTGAACCAGCTACAGGCTGGAAATTTGCAGGCTGGACAGGCAAAAGCGCTAATGATGCCGGCAGTGAAAGCACATGGAAAACAACGATGACCAAGGACATCGACATCGGCGCTACATTTGAAGCCAAGGGAACTACAACGTTCCAAGCCGAAACGGGCATCGTCGATAACGCCATCATCGAAAGCACAAACGCAGGCTTTGCAGGCTCCGGCTACATCAACTTCGGCACTGGGAAATCGAGCGTCAAGATTCCAGTCTATGTGGAATATCCGGGCGAGTACACCATAGAAATGACTTACGCTAACGGAAGCGGCAAAGCTCGCGATCTCGCTTTCGCGGCCCCGGAAACATGCAGCGCAGGAGTTGACGGATGCAAAAGCGCTACCACAGTCTCGTTCGACGCCACCGAAAAATGGACCACATATCAGACAAAAGAATCGACCATCACGCTCCCCAAGGGGGCTAGCTACATCACATTCTCAATCGTTAGTGGAAATGACGGTCCAAACCTCGACCAAATTAAACTCACCGAAAAGAACGTCGAAAAAGAACCGGTCTCCCTTGCAAAAATCAATCGCGTAATAGGCTCCAATTTCGAAACCCGCATTTACAACACAAACGGCAACCAGGTTCGTTATGCTAAAGGAATCGCCAGCATGGCAGGCCTTGCCCCAGGAATTTACGTCATAAAGACCTCTGCACAAGGTTATCACAAACAAAAAATTGTTCAAATCCACTAGAATTTGTTAATTTTAGGGTATGCTAGGAATTGAACAGAAAAAAGGAAATGACGATCAGTTATGCGGCAGGATGATTGCCTACGCACGCATTTTGCCATCCCCAGACGCCGACCCCGGTGAAACTCCGTTTGACGACATGATCAAAAACGGTCTTTTGACATTGGAAGGCGATTTCCGTCAAGCCGAGCACCAACCAAGCCGCCGAGAAGTCAACAAAGCCGTTGACGCGAAGTTCAACAATTTCCTCAAAACAATGGAAGAGAATGGTGTTGAGCTTCCAGAAAATGTAGACGTGGACGCCATGCGCGAACGGCTCCATGAACTTTCGAACATGGAAGTGATTCCAATTCCAGCACGCATCGGAAATTTCGCCAACGAAGAAGACATTCTCAAAGAAGATGCCGACATCTATTTCATTGGTGAATTTATCGGAGCCAATCAAGCTCACTATTGCCTCACAACGCTCCCGATTTATTACCAAGCCAAGTATCGCGAACAAGCAAAACGTCGCGAAATGGACATGCTCAACGAAGTGCTTACGCAATTCGAAGAAGGCGATTTCGTCAATACCGAAGAAATCCAGAAAGATTCCGAAGAGCTTTTCCCGAAGGGCCTTACGCTCAACACGTTCATGGGCGATCTCTCGAAACTTCTCAACGTGCGCGTGATTCCTTTTTTACTCGCATGCGAATCGGACAGCGAATACGAATCACAGATTCAGCTTTTCTACGCGTTCATGAAAGGCTATCCCGATCAGAAGGATATCAAAAGAATCGACAAGGCATTAAGGGAACTCCGCAAGCAAAGCGATTCCATCGAAGCACGCAACTTGCTTGAACTCAGCTGCAAGCGAATCAACGCCATTTACAACGAAGATTCACAACTTGCAAGCGAACTTTCAAAGCAAATCGAAACAATGGATCAATAAATTTTAAGGCCCGCAAACAAGCGGACCTTTTTCATATTCAAATCATTCAGCGGGGCATCGCAAAAGATTATTCTTTCACAAGGAATCCTGCAACCGATTTTTCTCGGATAAAGGTTTTCTTCGCAACATCCTGAACATCAGCGACATTTACTTTATCCAAGTTGTCAGCCCAGTTGAGGAAGAGTCGATAATCTCCATAGACTTCGTACCAACCGAGCATGGTAGCCACGTTTTCCATATCTGTCAAGTTGCGGACAAGCCCTGCATAAGCACGGTTTTTAACCTTCTGGAATTCGCGCTCGCTCACTTGTTCTTTCTTGAGCTTTTCAAGTTCTTCCCATACGATGCTTTCGACTTTTGCGCGGTCGGCATTCGGACGAAGACTTACACGGACAGAGAATTCAGAGATATATTTGTTCGGGCTGTTGCTTGCGCTTACGCCTACTGCAAGTTTTTCTTCTTCGACAAGGCGCTTATAGAGCCTACCGGAACGACCATTCAATACACCTTCGGCAATGTCAAGCGCATAAAGAGTGCTATCGCCCACAGCCGGAGTTTTGAATACGAGCGTATAAAGGTTCGGCGCATCCTTACGTTTTACAACCAAGCGCTTTTCGCCAGCCTGCTCCGGATCACGAACGGTAAGCGCGGGAAACGCATCACCCGTCGGAATCGGTCCAAAATACTTCTTGATTAGCGACATCGTTTCAAGCGTGTCCAAATCACCAGCCATAACGAGAATTGCATTACGCGGCTTGTAATACTTGCGATAATGTTCATCGGCCTGTTCGCGTGTCAAGTTATCAATATCGCTCGGCCAGCCAATGGTCGGCACGCGGTACGGGAACGCTTCATAAATCATAGAATTGAGAGTCTCGTAAAAACGACCCGTCGGGCGGTCGTCATAGCGCATGCGACGTTCTTCACGCACAACCGAGCGTTCAGAGTAGAACTCGCGCAACACCGCATTCTGCATACGGTCCGATTCAAGCCACATGAAAAGTTCAATCTTGTTCTTGGGAAGCGTGACCGTATAAGCCGTCAGCAGATCGCTTGTAAAAGCATTGAGCCCTGTGCCACCGGCAGCTTGGTAAGCACCCCAAAGTTCATCCTTCACAAAAATCTTGCGGTGTTCGTTCAATATGGAATCGTGTTCCGCAGTCAGTTTCTTGATGAGAGCCGTATCGTTCGCCAGCTTTGCCGAACGAATCAAAGCCTGCAAAGAATCCTGGGTCGCCATGAACTTGGCATCGGCAATGCTGTCCGAGATTCCGACCTTTTTAGTGCCCTTAAACAGCTCATGTTCCAAAATATGAGCAAGTCCCGACTTTCCCGGAACTTCATGAACAGAACCTGTTACGTAAAACAAGCGGAAACTCACTGTAGGAGCTTGATTATTGGGGTACAAAAGTACCGTGAGCCCATTATCCAGAACTTCTTTATGAATTGGCAGATTTACAGCCGCCATGGACGTTCCAGCAAGCAAAGCCGGAACCATCGCGCAACATAATGCAATACGAACAAAAAGATTTTTCATATAAAACAATTTAGATATTTTTCAAAAAAAATATGCACTGGATCCTTCACTCCGTTCAGGATGACGGTACAAAAGAATGGCGTTTTCAAAAACCCCAAGCCCAATGACGGTACAAAAGAACGACATTTTCAAGACTTAAGCCGAAATGCCCCTATAAAAAAAGGGGCTTACGCCCCTGATTTTACTTTAAACGGATTTTCTTCGTTTTTACTAGCTGACCGCCAGATTCAAGCGTCACTATCACGAACGATTTTCCGCGCAGAGCATCCATATGGATTTCGCAATACTTATCGGCAAATTGTTCTCTCATCAGAAGCGAGCCGTTGGCATCAAACAAATTGACCGTCTTACGCCCTTCCATATTGGCATTCACTTTCAGAATTCTATCCGTTACGGAGAATTGAATCCCAGATATAGCATGTCTTCTTTCGGCCATTATGACTTGATCAGAGGAACTCGATTCAACAGACGAACTAGAAGAAATTGCTGAAGACGAAGAACGCCTTCTCGAACTGCTAGACTTCACGGAGCTACTAGAAGCAACCGATGAAGAGCTTACGCTAGAGGACGATGTCGTTTTACTCGACGATGACACAACCTTACTTGACGAAGACGCCACCTTGCTTGAAGAAGACGCCACCTTGCTTGAAGAAGACTTCGCAGAACTCGAAGATAAAACCGGAGCCACTCGATTTCCGCGAGTTTCGAATTCCACATGGTCATCAACGATTTTAATATCATAGATTTCAAGTCCAAGGCTATCGCCACTCCATGTCACAAAGCCATTAAAGCGATTAACGCTTTTCGTCGGGAACGCATCGTATTGAGCGCTATAGCCATCGGCTTTGCCATCAGCTTCAACCAAATCGACACGCATCGGATCCGAAGTGTTGACTTCGTTGTACATCCAAGAATACCTGTCATAATTGATGTGCCAAATCAACATTCCCTGATTCGGAAGGCCTTCGTCAAAATCTTTTTTCAGACGAAAATCGACAAAGTAATATTCATTATCGTTTTTTGATGTCAATACAAGACCATCATTTTCTTGGATAGCCTTTAAAATAAAAGTCGTATCCAAAATTTCCAAACGCCGCGGTTCAAGCCAACCCAAGCTAAAGCGTTCAAAAGCAGACAAATTCGCAGGCGAGCAAGACGTTGACATATACTTATTTTGCGGGCAATTGTAAGAGCCAGCATCCATCAAGTCCCAACTTCCCGGCGTATAACGAACCTTCGTGCGTGAGTCATTGACGTTGACATCATAATGGTCCTGCAAGCCAAGGACGTGGCTAAACTCATGGCAGAACGTTCCAATGCCATTTAACGCATCTGTACTTTTACGATACAAATACGCCTGACCATCAATTTCTGGAGAGCAAGCATAACGGAACATGGACATATTGCGTGTAAGGCGCTTGCTTACATTGTAGGAATGCGGCCAAATGGCGGTTTGCACATCGGTATCTGCCGAACCGACACCCGCATAAATCATGTAGACAAAATCAACAACCCGATCGTTGTCACTATCATAAGGCGTAAAATCGACACCAGCCGCTACAAGAGAATCCATCGCTTCGCTAATAGCATTGACAGCACCTGCTGCTATGTTATTGGGATCAACCGCAGCACCATAGGAATCGCGTTTACCCTTAAGCGTTACAGGTCCAAACACATCAAACGTAGGGCGGTATTTTCCAGAAGAATTCAAAATAAAGAAGTCTCTGGCGCTGCCTTTCATAAAATAATTTGAATAGCCTTCTTTATTGAGGAAATCGTTGTATTCCTCATTGGCGTTATCACGCTTGAACTTTACATCACTAAACTGGACAAGGACAACAAGCCCGCGAACATCGCCTTCTTTTTTAACAGAATTCAAAGATGGTCGAGTTGGGGTATTGGTATTTTTGGTTCCTCCGCCACCCCCCCAAGCATTGGCCTGCATGGGAGACGAGGACCGAAGCATCTGGGGTTCGGTTTCGCGTTGCTCTTCAAGCTGTTTTAGGCGTTTTTCGCGGAATTTTTCAAGAATTTCACGAGAATTGCGTTTTTTCAGGAAATTTCGCTCTTTTTCACTACGTTTGGACTTGGCATGGACTCTCATCCCTGTCTTTTTGCCATGTTCGTCAGCATAGTTCCAATAACCGCTGGAATCGCGCACCACAAGCACGCTATCTTCACCCGTAATTGTATAATTAAAGCGTTCGTTCCCAACCTTCCGAATCTGCACTACAGAGCCATCCGGCTGCGTTGAATTGATCAAAAACGGAGCTGCTTTAATAGCCCACGCCGAAACGACTCCAAATAAAGAGGCGACAAAAAAGTATTTCCCAAATCTCATACCATAAACATATACTTTTATGGGAGAATTGCTTTAAATTATATGTTAATTTTACGCTTTTTCCGTTGACAGAAAGCCAATAACCGACAACAATCACACAAAAAAACGGAACAAATCCTTACATTTTGGACATGGCAAGCAAAACGGCACCACCAAGAATGACCATGGTCGCAATAGCAAGCTTAATCCTTTCCGGTTTTGTAGGGTATTCGTGGAAGACGACAACGCCCCAAAGCAAGTTGACCAACAAGTTCAACTGCGTCAGCGGATAACCGACAGCATAGCCCAAGGCGCCATTGGTATCAATCGCCCAAAAACAACCATGCTGCCCGACCATCCACAAGAGGCCCATACAAACGGAGACAAGCGAAGGGGCGACACGATACTCATAAAGTGCACGGCGTTTGATGCACAAAATCAAGACAAGCAATTCCGCGGCGATAAAAATTCCAATCGTGAAGGAGCTCATGAATTCGAGTAAAGGAATTTCAGCAAACTTGTAAGGAATGAGAAACAAGCCGAAAACAGCCCCCGCCAAAAGCGAGCGCCAGTTTTTGAATAAATTTCCTTGAGGAGGAGCAAGCAGTTTTAGCCCCAAAAGTAACATCAAAATCGCAGGAATCGAGAAATAAAGCAATGTCGCTTCAGAAAAAATCAGTACACCGCTCAAAAACGATGCAAGGATGCTCATTCCCATAGAGCGCACACCAGCACCCGTCAAATCTTCGGTTTGCACGGCCCAAAAGCAGAACGCTCCGCCAAGCACCCAAAGAAAGCCGCAAAGAATTCCCACAGGTTGCACGCAAAAAGAATTTGTCAAAAGCGAGACGACAAGTTCACCAACAACGGCTCCCACCGCCACACAAGAAAGATAAGCCCAAGACGAAAACTTCGGCCATACCTTTAGCGGAACCATGTAAGTACCAAATGCCAAAATGGCAAGAACAACGCCGATATAGCTATTTCCCAATGCAGAACCCCGCAAAAATCTTTTGTAAAACATCCTCGGACGAAATTTCGCCCGTTATACTTTGAAGTGCTCGACGCACTAATTGCATTTCAAACGCCAACAGTTCCACCGCCGGATTCGTACGAATTAGCGAAAGTGCACGGTCAATTCCCGTAAGGGCCTCTTCGAGGCAAGTTTTTTCGCGTTCACTTGTAATCCAGAGGTCTTCGGGATTTTCGATGTTCTTGAAAAGCGTTGCGTTCATGACGCGTTTAAGGTCTGCAAGACCCGCACCCGTTTTGGAGGAAATGTGAAGGCTAGATTCACTGGATCCTTCGACTCCGCTAGCGCGGAGTTTATCCCGGACTCCGTTCCGGGACTCAGGATGACGAGAGGCGCAGCCCTGCCGAGATGCGCCCAAGTCGCTCTTCGAAAAGACAACAAGGTCCGCACGGATCGCTTCCGCCACGCTCTGCTCGCGGCAGGCTCCACTACCGTTCCTCGCAATGACGTGGTCTTCATTTTCAATGCAACTCTCGTCTAAACTCCCGTCAATGACCAAAATCTTCATGTCGGCTTCGGCGAGGATTTCACGGCTTTTTTCCATACTGAGCGCATCGAGTGCGTCAGCAGCCTTATCTGCAAGGCCTGCCGTATCGACCAAACGGATTTCGCCACCATCCAAGAACAAACGTACTTCGACAAAATCGCGAGTCGTCCCAGGAATATTGCTCACGAGAATTCGGTCTTCGCCGAGGAGCGCATTGACAAGGCTAGACTTGCCCGCATTCGGAGCGCCATACAAAACGGCAAGCGGCAAACGGCTGACCGCAGCCTTACCCCTGAAACTATCCAAAATAGACAGCACGCTTTCGCGAATTGCAACAATCTTTTTTTCCCAGTTCGCATAATCAGGATCGGCCTCTTCTTCGGCGAAATCGACATCGAGTTCAAGACGCGCCGAAATATCCATGACCTGTTCTGTGAGCGCCTTAACTTTTTTTGAAAGGGCGCCGCCCAGCAATCGATGCGCATTCTTAAGTTCTGCACGATTCGCACTGTGAATTACATCAGCAACGGATTCTGCCTGCACCAAGTCCATTCGGCCGTTCAAGAATGCACGGCGCGTGTATTCGCCGGGCTCGGCAAGACGCACTCCATCAATGCTTTTTATGACCTGAATCAGTTCACGCACGATAATCGGATTGCCATGCGGATAAAGCTCCAAAACATCTTCGCCCGTGTAGGAATTCGGACCTTCAAAAAAGATGTAGAGGAGGCTATCAACGACTTGTGCTGTCGCATGGTCATCGCCTACCATTGTGCGATAGTCCCTTGCCGTTGCAAGTTTCGCTTCGCGGGCCTTTAAATTTTTCAAGGCTTTTTCGCCAAAAATCAGGCGCACGACTTCACGCACCTTAGAACCACTAACACGAATGGCGGCTACGGCACTCACGCCAGCAGGCGTCATCGGGGCAACAATTGTCTGGGAATCCATGAAAGGAAAGATAGCTTTTTTCAGTTGGCAGTAGACAGTGGTTAGTAAACAGGAATGATTTTAGTGGTTAGTAGAGCAGAATCCAGAACAACACTTAACTGGATCCTTCACCCCATTGGGGTTCAGGATGACGACATGACACTAACCACTTATTACTAAATTCTCTAACAACTAAAAACTATTAACTAGTAACTACACCATGAGCAAATTTAAACTAATCTCCCGTCCTATTGGCACTATTGAGTGCTATGTTTTACAGAGCGACGACGGCGCTGAATTTGAAATTCTTTCCGGTTACGGATGCGGACTCAACGCCTGGCGCGTTCCGCAAGGAAACGAAGGCAAACTCGATTTGCTATTCGGTTACCGCGAAGGCGATGACATTTTCAAAATCGGCCCGGACACCAACGCCGGTTGCCGCCTCGCTCCATTCCCGGGACGCGTAGCCTACGCAAAATTCAAGTGGGAAGGCAAAGAATACCAACTTGTGAACAACGTAAGCTGGGCACCGCACGCGCTCCACGGATTTTTGCAGAACAAAGAATGGAAGTTCGTGAGCTTCGAAAGCGATAACGAAAAATGCACCGTTGTATTTTCATGTGACTGGCCAGGAGCATTCGCCGGATTCCCGTTCCCATTCCGCGCCACTAACAGCATAACATTTACCGGCAAAGAAGTTCAAGTCGCATCAATCGTCGAGAACATTGGAGACAAGCCCATGCCCTATTCCGAAGGCTGGCATCCGTATTTTTCGCTCGGCGAAAAAATAGACACGCTCACGCTCAAGCTCCCGCCTTCAAAACTTGCAGAACTCGACAAAGCTGATATCCCTACCGGCCAATTCCACGAAGACACGCGTTTTGTAGGCGGTCGCCAAATCAGTGACGAATTCATCAACGACTGTTTCTGCATTGCCAACCCATCAGATTCACATAACATGACTCGCGCAGCTGATCTAGAAGGCAAGAACGGGCGCATCACGATATGGCAATACACCGGCGGGGAAAACTACAACGCCCTCCAGATTTACACGCCACCAAATCGCATGAGCATCGCCATCGAGCCCATGACTGCCGAACCCGATGCATTGAATCACCATCGAGGACTAATCGTCATCCCACCAGGCAAATCGAAGACGTTCATGTACGGCATGGATTTTCAGTCAAAATAGAGAATAAATAAAATTTTTGAGAACATTTCAGCCGTTTTAATCCATCTACAACACAAACACAACCCATCAAAAACGGCCAAATTTAAGCAAAATCAGCAAGTAAACATATTTTTTCCTTGCAAGCAAAAATGCTATTGCATTTTTGCTTTTTCTAATATATTTTGAGAACATAAAATACAAGGAGTGAACATGGGATTCAAAAAGGTTTTCTTAGCATGCACCCTATCCGCAGCATGCTCCGCATTTGCCGTTCAGTACGAAGCCGAAAGCGCAACCCTCTCAGGGGACGCAGCCATCGGTAGCAGCACTGCCGCTTCTGGCGGCAAATACGTCAAGATGAACGGTGGAAACATCACATTTTCTAAAGTCGTAGCCGAAAAGGCGGGCAAACACACCATCGTCATCCATTACATGAACAATTACGGTGGTTCCAAGATTAACAACGTCGAAGTTGGCGACGCCTCCTCCGCAGTTACATTCGACGTGACCGACAAAGGCAAATTCGTCGATGTCGAAACTGTCATGAATCTCGCCGCCGGTGAGAACACCATCGCTATCACCAATAGCTGGGGATGGATCGACGTGGATTACATCGAAATCAAGGGCTACGAAGCAAAAGCATTCAACCTCTGTAACGCCCCGATAACCAAAACCGCAACCCCATCCGCCATCAAGCTTTACAACTTCCTCGTCAATAACTTTGGCAAAAAGACCATTTCTGGCGTAATGACCGGTAACATGGACAACTATACCGCAGGCGACTTCACCACGCACGAAGACGTCCAAGCCGTGTTCCAAAAATCGGGCAAGTACCCAGCACTCGTCGGAAGCGATCTCATGAACGCTACGGGCGGCAGTAAAAACGAATCCTGGTTCCAGGAATACACTGAAAAAGCAATCGACATTGCAAAAACCACCTGGAAAAAAGGCGGCATTCCGGCATTCACATGGCACTGGCGTCCGGGTGAAGAAGCCGACTTTTACGTGAAGAGCGCCCGCAAAGAAGGCGAAACCTACACTGAATTCGACTTTACCGAAGCTTTTGTCACCGGCACAACCAATTGGGACACCGTTTCGACCGCATATAAAACACTCGTCAGTGACATCGACCTCGTTTCCAAAATTTTCCTCGACCTCCAAAAAGAAGGCATTGCCGCCATATTCCGCCCGTTGCACGAATCCGGTGGAAGCTGGTTCTGGTGGAGCACGCACACCGGCAAGCAATTCGCGGCACTCTACCAGTTGCTCTACGAACGCATGGTATTCACGAACGGCGTAAACAACCTCATCTGGGTTTTCAACCCGAAGGATGCCGCAACCATGTCCTGGACTCCGGGCGAAACCTACTATGACGTGTTGAGCGTAGACATTTACAACGCCGCCAACGACCATCAAAGCAACAGCTCCGCATTCATCGACCTCACGAACAAGGCAGGCACAAACAAACTCATCTCTCTCAGCGAAAACGGCCCGATTCCTGACGTCAACAAAATGTACGAAGACGGAGCCACTTGGAGCTGGTGGATGCCGTGGTACGAATCCTGGAGCGGAGGCTACGTGAGCCAAACCTCCGCTGATGTTTGGGCAAAGAACCTCGCCGACGAACGCATCATCACGCTCGACAAGATGCCCGGTTGGGACAACTACAACGAAGCCGCAGCCGCTACAAACGCTTGCCCGACTTCTACCGCTAACGCCAAATTCGGCGCCGACACCGCTAAGGCAAACCCGGAAAACGTTGACCTCGTCATGGGCGTGACCTACAAGGCCATCAACGACAGCGGAGCCAACATCGAATTCAAGAAGATTCCCAACTTGACCGGTGCAAAGAGCATCTCCGTGACCATTGAAAATAAGGGTTCCGGCGGCGAAATGAACGGCATCTGGATCGGCATGGCATTTGTCCGCGATGGATCCAAGGACAAGGCTTGGACCTGGGAACAATCCTCATCTGATGGCTGCTGGCTCAACGACGGTGCAAAACTCACTTGCGAATTCGCCATCGAGACTTACACCGGCGCAGATAGCGTTGAACACCCGATGGACCTCGACAAGCTATTCTCCGTCACCTTCATCTTAGCTGGCGCTAAAGGTTTCGAAGGCACCGTGCTCTTTGACAACATGGTTACAGACAACGGAATCATCATCAACGGATTCAACAAAAAGACAGAACTCTTCACCGCCGCAGACCAAAGTAAGGGCCACATCGCTAGCATTGAACTCTTTAACAAAGACGGCACGCCGGCAGGCTCTTCCGCCATCAAGCCAATCGCAATTGCAAAGAACTCCGGACTCCGCGTGAACGGTTCCAACATCGCCCTTACCGCAAGCAAGGCCGGCTTTGTAAGCATTGACATATTCAACATGAACGGCAAACGCGTCGCAACACTCTACCGAGGCGCGCTCAGCGCAGGCGAACATTCGTTCAGCCTCAAGGACCTCTCCAAGGGTCAATACATCGTGCGTGCAAAAGGTACCGGACTCGCTGCAACCAAGCCTATCCTCATCAAATAGACTCTAACACATAAAGCTAAATAAACAAAGGTGACCTTCTATGGTCACCTTTTCCTTTGCCGCTGTTCAAGCCTTTTACTATATTTGTGGCCACTATGAGTGAAGCTATTAACAATGTCAAGCAGGCCTTTGATGCAGAACTTGCACAAACGGACCTCACCAATCAAGAAGCTGTAAACAATCTTCGCGTTAAGTACCTCGGCAAGAAGGGTGCTGTCACCGACCTCATGAAGCAGATGGGTTCGCTCAGCGCTGAAGAACGCCCTGCTTACGGCAAGCTCGTGAACGAACTGAAGGTTGCTGTTTCCGAAGCAATCGACAAAGCTATCGAAACCGCTAACGAAGCTGCTCTCCAGAAGAAGCTCGCTAGCGGCGCTGTCGACATCACGCTCCCGGGTTCCGGCATCGCCGCCGGTTCTACACACCCGCTGTACGATGTCCGCGAAGAAATCATCGACTTTTTTGCACAGATGGGTTTTGACGTGGACTTCGGCCGAGACATCGAAACAGATTGGTATAACTTTGAAGCGCTCAACACTCCGCCCGACCATCCGAGCCGCGACATGCAGGACACGTTCTACGTGGACAACAAGGTCATGCTCCGCACGCACACTTCGGGCACTCAGATTCACTACATGGAAACGCACAAGCCGCCTTTCCGCATGATTGCTCCGGGCCACGTGTTCCGCGTCGATAACGATGCGACCCACGCTCCGATGTTCCAGCAGTGCGAAGGTCTTGTCGTTGACGAAAACATTAGCTTCGCCGACCTCAAGGGTGTGCTCCAGGTGTTCATGAACAAACTCTTTGGCGCAGGCGTCAAGACTCGCTTCCGTCCGAGCTTCTTCCCGTTCACGGAACCGTCCGCAGAAATGGACGTGAGCTGTGTGTTCTGCGGTGGCAAGGGTTGCCGTCGTTGCAAGGGCACGGGCTGGATGGAAATCGGTGGTTGCGGCTCTGTAGACCCGAACGTGTTCAAGAACTGCGACATCGATTCCGAAAAGTACACTGGTTTTGCATTCGGTTTCGGCCTCGACCGTATCGCCATGCTCCGTCACGAAATTCCGGAAATCGGTCTCTTGACGGCTAACGACCAGAGATTCTTGAACCAGTTCTAAATTAATTCGGAATTAGGATTTCGGAATTAGGAATTAAAAGCAAAAAGGCGGACCGTTAAGGTTCGCTTTTTTTTATAAATGGCGATTCCGGCACCCCGGAACTTGTCCGGGGCAGGCTCCAGCCGGGATGACAAGCCAAAGGACGCCGGGCAAACTACGCAAAAAGAGCGGGCCGAGGCCCGCCATTTTCATAAAGCCGCTAGAGTTAAGCAATCACCTAACCACTAGCCACTGTTTACTAATCACTAACTAAGAGCGCTTGTAATCGTCCTGCATGCGGATGATGTCGTCTTCGCCGGTGTATTCGCCGACCTGAACTTCAACAATCACGAGCGGGAGTCTGCCCTCGTTCTGCAAACGATGAATCGTTCCCGACGGAATGTAAGTCGATTCATTCGGGCGCACGTAGAACACCTTGTCACCAACAGTCACCGTAGCAGTTCCGCTGACAACGACCCAGTGTTCCGAACGGTGCAAATGCTTCTGCAACGAGAGGCGTTCGCCCGGGCGGACAACAATGCGCTTCATCTTGTAGCGGTCTGTCGATTCGAGCACGGAGTATGTGCCCCACGGGCGATTGACCGTCTGCGGCACCGTCGGCAAGTCAGAGCCACGAGCCTTGAGCTCATCGACAACCTTCTTGACCTTTTGGCTACTCGAAAGTGGAGCGACCAGGAGAGCATCCGGCGTATCGACGATGAGCATGTTGTCCAAATCAATCGTGCAAATCTGACGCTGGCTACCGAGCACGAGGGAGTTCTTAGAACCAACAGCCAAGTGCTTTGCATTTATATTATTGCCATTTGCGTCATGATCAAATTCACCATAAAGCGAATCGAACGCACCAAGATCAGACCAGCCGATATCGCTCGGCACAACCTTCACTTTAGCCGACTTTTCCATCACGGCATAGTCAATCGAATTCGAAGGAATGTTCATCATGTCTTCGTGATCGACACGCACAAGAGCATCCTTATTTTCTTTCTTGGCGTTGGCAAAAGCAATCTTTGCGGCAGTCAAGATATCCGGCGAATAAGTTGCAAGCTCATCGAGGAATGTTGCAGCCTTGAAGCAGAATATTCCGCTATTCCAGAAAAACCTTCCTGAAGCGACATATTTTTTTGCCGTTTCCAAATCTGGCTTTTCCACAAAGCGCTTGACATCGTCACCATCCGCTTCGATATAGCCATAACCCGTTTCCGGGCCTGTTGGCGTAATACCAAACGTGACCATAAAGCCCTGTTCGGCGAACGCTTCCGCCTTGCGCAAGCATTCTTCGTAAGCATCGGCTTTGCGAATCACATGGTCCGACGGGGACACGAGAACGATATCGTTCGGATCAAGGCCCAAGCAAGCAAGGGCTATTGCCGGCGCCGTATTGCGGCCCACCGGTTCCAAGAGAAAGCGAACATCGTTGGAGCCAACTTCTTCGAGTTGGTCCTTTGCCAAGAAGTACTGTTCCGCATTGCTCACTATGTACTGAGCACTGCAAATACGTGAATTAGTCTTCACCGTACGCTGGAACAAGGACGCACCGTCAAAAAGACGGGCGAACTGCTTGGGCATCAAGGAGCGGCTGATCGGCCAAAGTCGCGTGCCGCTACCACCACATAAAATCAGGTTAATCATGCCATTCAACCTACGTAAAATTACTTTCTTACTTTCCAGCCATTATTATGGATGTATTGAACATTATAAATAATGTCAGTACCCTGCTTAACAGCAGCCATAGTCGGCGTAATCAAGCTAAGAAGACGGTTCCATGTTGCAAGGCCAGAGGCATCGACATACACAATATCACGCGGGTTCATTTCAAAACGGTCAGCCATTGCAAGTGCCATGGCATTCTTGGCGTTCAGCTGATAAATATCAATTTTGTCAGCAGCAGTGTTTCTGATAACATAAATATCAGAAGACGAGGCATTCGTTGCATTCACACCACCCGCAGAAGCAAGGGCTTCGGCGAGACTCAAATAGCTATCCATACGGACAATGCCGCTTCTATTGACTTCACCAAGGACATAGACTTTTCTATCCCTTTCGGTTTCGGACCTTAACGGAACAAACACCTGGTCACCCGGCTTCACAAGGACTCGTTCAACCGCAATATTATCCTTGAAAGCTCGAACGTAGTCAATGTTATAGACCTTATCGCCACGACGGAGCTGGACGAATGCAGGATCAGCCTTTTCATTAAAGCCACCCACTTCGGCAAGCACATCCGGAAGTGTCATCGGATTTTCGTCAAAGCTCACATAACCCGGCTTGTTCACGGCGCCCGTCACGAAAGCCTTGCGGCTGTGGTAACCCGTCACACGGACATCGACCTGAGGATCGTTAAGAATCTTATCAGAAAGCCTCTTGGTAATTTCGGCACGAAGTTCCTGTGCAGTAAGACCCGCAACCTGAATTTCACCGGCATACGGATAGAACAGCTTACCGTCGGTCGTCACCTTTTGACCGGCCGGCTGATACTGACCCATCGGCGATGTAAGTTCCGGATGTTCCCAGACAACGACTTGCACCATGTCCAAAGGTCCAATTCTGTATTCCAATTCCGGAAGCGTGTCCACCATCAAATCTTCCAGTTTGCCTTCAGCAGGGTTTGCAACAACCTGAACCGGTTCGCCCATTTCACCCTTTTCGATAGAATGCAACTTGAACGTAATTCCATTATAGGTTGTGGAATCCGTGGGGACATCCATTCGCATCTGAGGAGCTGCGAAGCAACCGCTCAAAACAGCAGCGGCCACACCGCAAAGACCTATACCAATTTTATTCATATATAACCCTTTCTAAAATTATTTTGTGGCTTCACTCTGCCTAATCTTTTCAACCCAATACGGTGTCAGCTTGGAAATAAAATTCCATGCCAACACAAATGCATTTTCCGGCCTTCTGTACGGGTCAGGTATATCGACCTGATGCGATTCTCCATAGCGGAAAACCTTCCC
>CAMJNF010000007.1 GCA_946407235.1 uncultured Fibrobacter sp.
AACTCCTCAAGGCCTGCGGTTACAAGGCATCGAAGCCCTACAAGACTTTGACCCAGATCGATTCCAAGAACGGTATCGAATTTTTCTTCCTGCGCCCAAGCGACATCCCGATGTATGTGGGTCGCGGCATCATCGACGCAGGCATCACGGGCATCGACTTCAACGCCGAAGCAAAGAGCCCGGCCGTAAAGGTTTTGGACCTCCCGTTTGGCGCGTCCAAGCTCTGCGCTGCAGTCCCAAACGAAAGCCCGATCCAAAGCCTTGCAGACCTCAAGGATGCAACGATCGCCACTAGCTTCCCGAACATCGTGGAAAGCTATTACAAGAAGAAAATGGACTTCGTGGTGCTCGAAGGCGCTGTCGAAATTTCCGTGAGCCTCGGTGTTGCAAACGCCATCGTGGACGTTGTCGAAACGGGCACGACGCTCAAGCAAGCCGGACTGCGCATTATCGGCGAACCGCTCTTCCGCTCTAACGCCGCCATTTTCTGCAACCCGCAAAAAACCGAACTCGAAGAAGTCAACACGCTTATCCGCCGCATCCAGGGCAAGCTCGTTGCCCAGACGTACATGATGATCGAGTACGACTGCCCCTCCGAACTTCTCTCGAAGGCTTGCGAAATGACTCCGGGTCTCGACGCCCCGACGGTGACGAAGCTCCACGGTCGTGAATGGTACTCCGTGAAGGCCATGGTGCCGCGCGAAGAAGCCAACGCCATCATGGACAAGCTCTGGGACGCAGGCGCCCGCAGCATCCTCCTATTCGGCATCGAAAGCGCAAGAATTTAGACGAAAGAACGCCCGCCACGGCGGGCTACAGACGAGAGACGAAAGATTTTATAGTCGTACTTCGCACTGTTTTGCGATAAAATCACACCTATTTTTTTCGTCTCTCTGTCCGTTTTTTCATCTAATTTACAATCAACGAAGCTCTAAAATTCTTGAAAAACAATTCTCTCGTCTTTAGTCTTTCGTCTCTCGTCTAAACCATGCAATCTCTAGCTTACCTGGCACGTCAACCAATTCTTGATCGCGAGGGCAATATCTTCGCGTATGAATTGCTATTCCGTGACTCGCCAAGCAGCGCAACAGCCATCATCGCAAGCGATGTGCAGGCGACGGCCCAAGTGCTAGAGAACGTCCTCAACAGTATCGGGCTTGAGCGCCTTGTCGGGGGCAAAAAGGCATTTGTCAATTGCAGCCGCGAGATGCTTTTGGACAACTTGTTCGGACTTTTAAATCCCAATAGTTTTGTTCTCGAAATTCTCGAAGACGTCACCGTCGATAGAGCGCTTATCCGCGCCATTGAGCGTTACAAGACTCGCGGTTTTGAACTAGCTCTTGACGATTTTATCATGAACGACGAGTTTTTGAATCGCTTTGAGCCCTTGTTCAAATACATTTCGTACGTGAAGATGGACTTGGTCGATAACACGCCCGAAGCGATGACACAAGCCGCAAAGTTTTTCAAAGAAAGAAACATCAAACTTCTCGCTGAGAAAGTCGAAGACGAAGATACGTTCAATCGCTGCAAGGACGCTGGCTACGAATACTTCCAAGGTTTTTTCTTTGCAAGGCCGGAACTTGTAACTGGGCAAAAAATTGACGCCACTTCCGCCGCCATCTTACAAATCATTCAGTTGTTGCACACACACCCGACACTCGAAAAGCTCTGCGAAGAACTCGACAAGCAACCGGATATTTCGGCAAACCTCTTGCAGTTTGTGAATTCGGACGTGCACAACAAGCCTGTTATCGAAACGGTGAAAAACGCAATTGTCTGGGTTGGCATGAAGAAAATCCAGGAGTGGTTAAAGCTCATGCTCTACGCCCGCATCGGAACAATTTTCGAACTTAAACTGAATAGCACACAACGATACGTAAGTATCCATGATGCATAGGCACTAGCAATGAACGTTGAACCGCAAAGCTTGGAAAACTTGATTTCCGAATTCGCCTCCCTCCCGGGAATCGGCTTAAAGACGGCTCGCCGCCTCGCCTACCACATGCTCTCGCGCAAAAAAGGCGATGTAGAACGCTTTGCCGACAGCTTGATGCAGGCGGCCGAAAAGGTGCACCCGTGCCCACGCTGCCACGCTTTTACCGATGAAGAAATCTGCCCTACTTGCAGAGCCCGCGAAGGCGCCAAGTCCATTTGCGTTGTCGAAAAGAATTCCGATATTTTACCATTCGAACGTTCATCCGTCCACAAGGGTCTTTACTTTGTCCTTGGCGGCGTGATTTCCCCGCTCGATGGTATTGGTCCCGAAGCGCTCCACCTGCCGCAGCTCGTAGAACGCATCAAAGCAGAAAACATCGAAGAACTAGTCCTTGCCTTGGGCTCTAGCCCCGAAGCCGACAGCACGGCCCTCATGATAGACCGCATGCTAGACGGCGTCAACGTCAAACGCACCCGCCTCGCCCGCGGAATTCCCATGGGTAGCGACTTGGAATTCATCGACGAAGTCACCATGCTTCGCGCATTCGAAGGGAGAGTATCCTTATGAGTACAAAAGAAAAAGTTATTCACCAAGCACCAGTCGAAGTCGGTGGTTACACCATCCGTTCTGCAAAATTCGTCAAGGCCGCAGTGAACCTCAAGGGCCTCCCCGAAGAACGACTTCCGCAAATTGCATTCCTCGGGCGATCCAACGTGGGCAAGTCCTCGCTCATGAACGCGCTCATGGGTCAAAAAAAGCTCGTAAAAGTAAGTTCTACCCCCGGAAAAACACGCGAAATTAATTTTTTCAAAGTCAACGATGAATTTTTTCTTGTAGATTTACCAGGTGTAGGGTTCGCTAAGGTCAACAATGCCAAGCGCGACCAGATGTCCGACTTTATTCGTGAATATGTCGAAAAGTGCAAGGACCTCAAGGGACTTATCTACCTCGTAGATATCCGCCACGGAGGAACTCCTATCGACATCGAAACGGTCGAAAGCATCCGTGCAACAGGTTGCCCCGTCTTGATCGTAGCAAGCAAGCGTGACAAGGTGAACCAATCCGAACTTGCCAAAGGGCTCAAGGACATCCAGCAACGCTTGGATCTAGACCACAAGCCGCTTTGTGTAAGCGCACTCAAAAAATTCGGACTCGATGAACTATGGACCGAAATTCTAGAGGCAACACATAGGGATAATGCAAAGGACGCAACTTAAAAACTGGCAAAAGATGACTCCAATCGGGCGGTTGTTCCACTCGATTGGAATATTCATCTTGAAAAGAAGAATCGGGCAACTCATCGCCTTGTTCTTCCGCACAGTCGCGTCTCTTTTTGATAAAAGCCATAATTTCAAAAGCGACGCCCGCAACATCATAATGCAAACGTACTTTACCGGTGTCGAAATTTTCATTCCGCTGTTCATTGTCGCTACATTATTCGGAACCGTCGTCATAATCAATGTGCTCATGCGCTTGGACGCGCTAGGTTTTTCGAACAACATCGGCTCACTCATGGTGGTGGTCATCATACGTGAATTGAGCCCTATTCTTACGGCGTTCCTCATTGCTGGCCGTAGCGGTTCTTCGCTTACAACCTATATCGGCGGCATGGTCATTGATTCCGAAGTCGACGCTCTTGCCACCATGGGCATCAATCCCATCCGCTATCTTGTCATGCCCAGCGTCATTGGCGGAACGATTGCAACAATTATCATGAACATCATCTTTAGCGCAAGCGCTATCGGTGCCGGGTTTATTGTAATCAAAGGAATCATATACCTCACCAGCATTTTGCACAATTTGCCTATCCACGTAAGCTTGAACTTGTCCAACCTGCAAATCTCTTGGGATTATCTTTCCACCGAAATTCTCAAGGCCCTTACCAAATGGGACTTTTTCCTCGCAATTATAAAACCGCTTGTTTTTGGCATCATCATTACAGTAAACGCTTGCTACCAAGCATTGAATATTAAGCGCGATATCCGCCAAGTACCCAAGGCAACATCACGCTCTGTCATCACATCTTTCCTCTACATTGTTTTTGCCGACGTTGCGCTTTCGTTGTTCTACTTTATAAGCTACATGAACACTCTTTCTACGATTATCTAAAATGCTAGACGAAGCTCTCAGACTTGAAGATATTTATCTTTCGACAAGCGAACTATCGGGAACGCTGTTCTCGGTACCGAGAGCTGTAAGCTATTTTGAAAACATCAGATCTAGTGAAAGCAACGCCGATTACCAGCTCATCGCAGGGGCAAATCTCAGATTAAAACTCGGTGAAACCATTTGCATTGGCGGCCCGTCCGGTAAAGGCAAGAGCGCCATTCTCCGCATGATTGCAGGCCTTGCGCGCCCGCTCAAGGGGCATATCTATTACTTTGGCGAATACATTCCAGCCGAACGTCTCGATGCACTTGAAATTGCAAAGCGTAACGTGGGTTACGTTCTCCAAAACGCCGCATTGATTTCGAACCTGAGAGTTGCAGACAACATAGCGCTCCCCCTTCACTACCACAAGATGGGTTCCGATGAAGAAATATCGAAGAAAGTCAACATGGCTATGGACTTGATGCGCGTCCGCAACTTTGCAAACATGTTCCCGCACGAGCTCAGCGTGGGCATGCAAAAGCGCGTTGCCATCGCAAGGTCTTGGGCCATGGACCCGAAGCTTTTGCTCATGGATGAACCGACCGCAGGTCTCGACAACTACAACCGCCGAAATCTCTTGCCGTTGATTGACAACATGCGAACCATGTTCAAGACGTCCATCATCATCGTCACGCACGACCTCATGATCGCCAAGGACCTGGATTGCAACCTCGTATTTTTGCACAAGAAGAAACTCACCGAGCCGCATTCCTTTGACTACTGGCTCCATTCGGATAGCGAAATTTCAAAGGACCAGTTCCGCGATCTTCAATCCATTTCACCTAACACCTAGTTATAGTTATGTTCCTTCCTTTACCAGACGATTTTCATGCGCACTTGCGCCAGGGCGAACTTATGCCCGGTTATGTCCGCGATCTTGTGAGCCAATTTGGCCGCGCGATCATCATGCCGAACACCGTGCCCGCCATGACGAGCGCACAAGCTATTGCCGATTACAAAAAGCAAATTCTCGAAGCGGCCGCTCCCGTGCGCCCGGATTTCGAGCCGCTCATGACATTCAAGTTGAACCCGAATTACACGGAACAGGACTTGAAAGACATGATGGCTGTAGGTGTTGTCGCCGGCAAATACTACCCTGCAGGAGTGACGACCAACAGCGCCGATGGCATCAGCGACTTTGAAGCGGTCTTCCCCGTTGTAACTATGATGGAAAAACTCGGCCTTGTGCTGTGCGTCCACGGCGAAGAACCAGGTGAATTCTGCCTCGACCGCGAACCTGCGTTCATCAAGCGCGTCGAAACGCTCGCCGAAAAGTTCCCAAAACTCCGCATTGTATTCGAACACTTGAGCAGCGCAAAATCCGTCGAAGCGGTAAAACGCCTCCCCGCAAACGTCGCCGCCACCTTCACGGTGCACCATCTGATGATGACTCTCGACGATATCGTCGGCGATGCGCTCCGCCCGCACCACTTCTGCAAGCCGCTTCCCAAGCGCCCCGAAGACCGCAAGGCCATCCGAGAAGCAGCATTCAGCGGGAATCCCAAATTCTTCCTCGGCACCGATTCCGCCCCGCACCAGCAAGGCAAAAAGGAATGCCCGTGCGGAGCCGCCGGGGTCTACAGCGCCCCCGTCGCCATCCCGCTCCTGGTACAGGAATTTGACCGCGCAGGCGCTCTCGACAAACTCCCGAACTTCATCGCGGGTTTCGGCGCCGACTTTTACGGTCTACCGCGCACCACAAAGCAAATCGAAGTCGTCAAGGAATCGTGGACAGTCCCTGCAATCGTGAACGGAGTCGTGCCGCTTGCAGCCGGACAAACACTCGAATGGAAGCTGAAATAGCGTTTTTTTCGTTAAAAAAAGCCATTTCTATACAAAAATTCGTCTAAAAAGGCGAATTTTTTTTATACATATAAAAAAATTTTTCCTTATTTACTTTTTTTACTTATATTAGAAAAGCTAATCCAAAGGAATCATACCATATTTCAATCGGAGGTTTCATAATGAATTTGGTAAAAACAATTGGTCGTTTTCTTCCGGTAGCCCTCTCTCTTGCAGTGCTCGTTGCATGCGGTGACAAAAAGAATGAAAAAGCAGCACCTGTAAAGCAGCCTGAACCGGTAAAGGTCGAAGCTCCGGCACCGGAACCAGAACAGCCGGCTCCGTTTGACTTCTCCAAGTTTGCAGCCATCAAGAACAACTCTCAGGTATTCTTGACAACTCGTGGCGAAGTTGCAGCATTCCTCAACGATGCATTCGCCAAAGTCGAAAACGGTCAGGCAACGGCTATCGAATTCCCGAACGTGAGCAGCCTGTTTGAACTCGCCAGTGCAGAACTCAGCAGCGAAGGCCGCGCCATCATCGCAGAACTCGCACCCAAGTTTGCACAGACCAACATGGAAGCAACGATTCTCGTTGAAGGTTACACCTGCGACCTCGGTTCCGTGGCATACAACGATGAACTTTCTCAGCGCCGCGCCGAAACCGTCAAGGCTGAAATCGCCAAATACGTTCCGGCATCCAAGATCACAGCAAAGTGGTACGGCAAGCGCATGTTCAAGAAGTTCAAATACGATACAAGAGACGAATACCGTCGCGTGAACATCCGCATCCAGTAATTTCTCTTTACGGATAAAAACAATTTGAAAAGGTCCCGCTCGATGGCGGGACTTTTTCGTTATAAAAAAATAGATGAAGGAAAAGGAGTGAACGCGTATTGCCGCGCAACACCATGCCATCGTGAAAATCGTCAATAGTTAAACATTGACATCTTGGTGATATTTCCATCGGCATCGAAGGATATATTGAAATACCCTTTACCTTCAAGTGTGCTTATATAAAGCGGAACCGTCTTTGAAGCAAATGCCGCCTGTTTTTCAAACGAGACATCGATATTATTGCCGTTCAAAACAACGGACGACGCAAGCACAACATCTTTGCTATTCAGCTCACCGAAAGAGAAAAACGGATTCAACAAAACCAACGATCTCGGGAAATGGAACACCATTTTCTTTGAGCCGACCATGCTGCTCAACAAACCTTCTTTTTCTTTCATTTCATAAGAGCAGCCGGTAGTGAGCTGATGAAGGGAAGCCTTGCTAAAGCGCTTGCCGCCCATCTTTTTTGAAATATTCGTACGCTTAATCTTGTCTTCATCCACCCAAATAATTAAACTATCCGTCATGATAATAGCTCTTGCAGAAACAATGTCTTCAACGCTATTCTTTTGCTTCCCGTACAATTCATAATTCAGTTGCAACTTTCCGAAACTCGCCTTGGAATAGGGTTCGATGTTATTGATGGTCGTTTCCATTTTCTTGACCAAATAATCATCGGCATACATATCGGTCATGTGCAAGCAGATAAACAGGCGAACATTCGAAAGGCGCTTGTCGGAACGGTTTTCAATTTCAATCGCAAGTTTATCCGAGAACGAGAGCGTCGGATTGTACGTTTGCAAATCCAGGAAAGAGTGTTCTTCGAAAATCATGTCCAAGATTTTGGGCATATAGCGTTCCACAAAGTTCATATCCGAAATCAAGTAATCATATACATCCTGATTGCCGCGGCGAAAAAAATGCTTTAAAATTTCATCTTTAGCCTTTGAATAATTTCCCTTGTTGTAGGCCACCATTGCTTTCTGGAAGTTTGGCGAATAAAATCCAAAGCCTTCCATCATCGACTTGTAGTGTTCCAAAACTACATGACCTTCTTTTGATTTTAGAATATAATTGCGGTAATTGTAGGAATTATACATATCCAACAATTTTTCCGCTTCACGGGGATATTCTACAGAAGATTGGTCAAACAAAGTTGCAGCCTTATTGTCATCACCTTGCATTGTGTAATAAGCCCCAAGCAAGACCAAAGCCGGAGCAGATCTATCAGGATGGTCCGCAATGTACTGGTTGAGAATATCCCTTGCGACATCCGCATTGAGCTTATCGCCAGAAATTTCTACGCCACGTCCAGCCTCATAAAGCAAGCAAAACGACTTTAGCAACAGCGATTCCTGATCGGTCGGATACTTTTCCAACACAGCGTTAAGCAATTCAAGCGCACCGCGGATATCACCATTGTTGATTGCAAGGTAGGCCTTATCACGCAACAAGCACATTTCATTCCACTTCGCCAAATATTTCAAATAAAGTACTGTATATTCGCTTAAATAGCTTAAGTAAGCCTCTTTATTTTCTTCAAGCGCCTTTTTGGCGCTTTTTTCTATTTCATCGTTTCTTTGAATTTCGCTGTAAAAATTCGATCCGGATGCAACACCAGCCGTCGCGAGAGACAATAACGAAGTTGGGTCAAAGCCCCCAGTTGTCACGAGCTGTGCTATTGGAGATGTGACACTTTTAAGATCTACAGATTTTCTAATAGCATTCCAATAGCGCTTCTTTTGAGTCTCATTTAAATCGTATTCAGCTGCGCGAATCCCTTTATAAAGAGGCAACAACTTTTTTTCAGAGTCAATCACTTCAGCCGGGATACCGCTATAATCTTGAGTGGCCAAGAATTGTAGATATTCGAACATACTCTTCGTAGTCGAAAAGCCATCATTTAAAATATGGAACAAGCGAATTGTCTTT
Organism: uncultured Fibrobacter sp.; assembly: GCA_946407235.1. Classification (GTDB taxonomy): domain Bacteria; phylum Fibrobacterota; class Fibrobacteria; order Fibrobacterales; family Fibrobacteraceae; genus Fibrobacter. The sequence goes on from CAMJNF010000007.1 coordinate 8,641, forward strand.
TCGAGATCAAGCGGTTTAGATTCTTGCGGTTCAGGAGATTTATGTTCCTCTTGTTCCGCATTTTCAAAGACAGCCTCAACAGAATCAATTTCTTTTTGTATCTCCACATCCTTCTTATGACGAGATATCAAAATATATGCTACGGAAATCGCAATAACGACAACCAGAAACAGCAAACAGCCTTTTTTCATTTTCACCTTTTTGAAATTTTATCCGTTCATAATGTACTCGGCATTTTCAAGGATGTACGAATCCTTGGTCTTTGCATCTTCGGGCAGGCGGTCAAACGGAATAATGTCGTGACGAGTGAATGTTCTCTCATCGGTTGGACCAGAGCGATATCCCATCAAGAGCATCGACATCATCCAACGGCGATGTTCCGCATCGCGTAACAAAGAATCATCATCTGTAATTTCAAAACAGCGTTTACGGAGAGGGAGCGCATTAGCACAATAAATCGCAGCCGTCTTGTCCGCTTCGCTCAGGCGATACCACATTTTTTCTTCGGTGTCGCGCGTTTCAGGATTCAGATGGCGTTCGCGAACATAGTTAGCACGCTGTCCACGTTCTACGCGCTTGGAATGTACAAACTCCTTCATTTCGTCAATGTCGCCCATGATGCGCACATAGCCATACATTCCGCTTTCGTTGATATGCTTGATGATATCGTCATTGGCTTCGCGCCAATACACCGCAATATCAGCGTTATCGTAAACAGCACGCGGCAAATGTACAAGCGTCGAAATTGCCTTGGACGCATCTTCCTTACAAATACACACGACAAGACGTTCCTTGGGGCTCGCCGCCACGGCTGCAATAAAGTTGCGCGCCAAATCCGCTTCGCAATAAGCATCTACAAAATTCCATTCCACATCGAGATAATCGCCACGAGTCGTTTCGGGATCATGGGTGACTTTGTTCCCGTTCGCATCGACATATGTGTACTTCGAAAGTCTAAATAGCCCCATGCGAGAGACCACCAAACGATCCACCCACTTTTCGCAATCTTCATCCACAAACGTAATGCATGTTTTCAAATTCGTCCGTTTAAAATTCGGGTAATGGCAAACATTCGCTACGGCAAAAGCGACCGCCTGCGCAATCGGGCCCGTGCCAATCAGCACCACATGCAATCGCTCATTTTCTGCTTCTCGAATAGTCGGCAAAAAGTCCGTCCCGACAAGCAACTGCTCCGACATGAATTCGTATTCATTAAATACATCGACAAGCAAATGTCCTTTATTCTGTTCCGGAGCCCTCAGGTACCACAAAATTTCAGACGTAGAAGGTTCACTCAGCAACAAATGGCAATGGATGTCGCGCAACGCTTTTTCACTAATGCTGCGTAGCACTTCAATGCAATGCAAGTTACGGGAGTCGCGTTCAGGGCCATCTTCGCCAATCACGAGAATCATATCCGCCAAAAGAGCTCCCGCATAAAGCAAATCTTCCTCGTTTTCGTAATCCTTTTTGTAATGAATAAAACGCCCATCAATATCGCGACGGCTCATCACAATAATCGGTCGCTTATCCCCTTTGAGCGCGCGCAAAATACTTTTAAGCTGATGTCCAGCACCAAGCACAAGCACATGGCCACGGACATCGACATGTTTTTTCCCTTCGCGCATGGATTCTGACGTATTCTTGAAAACGTTAATCATGACGCTGATAAACAGCACCGCAAAGACAACATAGCCCGACAAAAAGCCTTTCCAGCCAAGCGATTTTTCGCCAAGCACCCACGAGCCAAGCATTACGCCAATAACAAAAATGATGAGCGACAGAACCAATAAAACCAAAAGTTTCTTGGCGATTCCGTTCGACCACGCACCTGCTATTAGACTTTTAAAATTCATGATACGCTCCCGATAAGCTTTATAACCTTATTATAGTTAATTTCTCTTCCGCACACCAGCACCGCTGAGGACGCTAAAGCGGCCAGAAGGTGTAACATCGACATGCGTGGGGATTTCGCTCTTCACCAAGTCCACATGCGTAATAACACCAAGAAGCTTGCCTTTTTCCTGCTGCATTTTCTGGAGCACAATGACCGTTTCTTGGAGCATCTTGGAATCAAGTGTTCCAAAGCCTTCGTCGAGGAACATGGAATCAATGCGTACGTTTCGACTTGCAAGCGTCGAGATTCCAAGCGCCAAAGAGAGGCTCACGAGGAAACCCTCGCCACCAGAAATGTTATCAATCGGGCGCACGGCATCGCTATTATTATGGTCAACAAGCTGGATATTGAGCGTATTCGGTTCCGTGACCATTTCATAACGAGGGAACATATCGCGCAAATAGCCATTCGCAATTTTCAATAAATTACGCAACGTAATCGTCTGGATGAACTTGACAAACACATCGCCGTTACCCGTATCGAGCCTATTACCGTTGAACCAACGTTGCATCTGTTCCCAATCCGCGCGCTTCGACTTGAGTTTTGCAAGTTCCGCTTGCATATCGTCAAACTTTTGACGAAGTTGTGCATCGTTCTTTTTCTGTTCGATCCATGTAGCAAGATTTACAGTGCATTCGTTCAGTTTTGTTTTTGCGGTGTCGAGATTTTGCTTTGCCACTTCTTCGGATTCGTCAAAGTTTCGTTTCTCTAAATGCTTCGACAATTGGTCATTAAAATTCTTGACCGACGTTTGTGCGGTTGTCAAATTATCGTCTACATTCTTTTGCAATTGCTGAAGCGTTTTACGTTCTGCTTCAGGAAGTTTTGCAGCCGCAAACTCATGTTCATCAGCAAAGCCTTTTAACGAAAGATTCTCAAGGAACAGTGCCTGCGATTGTACAAGCTTCGGCTCGGCCTCAGCAATATTGCGGTCAAGTTCAGCAATGGAATTGTCAAGAGCCATTTTCGCTTCACGCATTTGTTGCTCTTTGCGAAGCGATTCGTTCGCCAAACTTTCCGCAGAATCTCGTAAAGTTCGCGCTTTACGGCGTTCCTCTTCAACAGACTTTTCACCAAAAATTTCTTTGCGCTTTGCATCGAGCGCATCAAGATTTTGCTGAATTTCATTTTGCTTGGCGACGGCTTCGTCCATTCGCAATTTCGCCTGCGCAAGGTTCTCCTGATGCTGAACTTTAGCGGAGCGATCCATGTTCAAGTCATTTTCAACCTTGAGCTTTTTATCCTGCGCCTTTTTCCACCAGGAATTTTTCTTTTCAAGTTCGGCAAGCAATGCATCGACATCATCCATGCGGATATTCGAAAACCATTCTGCAAAAAGCGTTTCGAGTTCTTGCGAAAGCTTTTGCATTTTCGATTGCGACTTTTTAAGCGATTCCTCAGCAAGATTCGCATCACCCACAAGATTCGCGCGATTTAAAGCAGCGTGATTGACTTCATTCTGCAAAGTATCAGCTTTCTCTTTTTTCTGCAAGTAAGCAGTCTTGAGCGTCTGCAGATCCTGCAAAATTTCATGAGCATTTTCATAATTCGCACTTTCAACATGCGCCGAAATTTTCCAAGGTTCAAGCTTTGCATTCAGCTGCTCTAGTGCACGCGACTGCGCATCCGATTCTTCTTTTTGCTTTTGCGAACATTCACCAAGTACATCTTCAAAATGATTCTGTTGCGTTTTAAAATTGTTCAATGCAAGTTGAAATTGTTCCATCTCGCCATTGATTTTACGCAATTTGTTTGCAAAATCATTAAGGCTATTTGCTCCATTTTCAATTTTTACAGCATCCTCGCAAGATAGATGCTCGCGAGAACCGCAAACAGGGCAAGGCTCGCCAGGCTTCAAGTTACGGCGCAATTCAGCAACAACAACAGGAATATCTTCTTGAATAATCGTTTCTTTATTTTTTTGCAATGCGGTTAGTTTCTCAAGAATTTGTAAGCATTCAGCCTTCACATTTTCAAGTTGCTTTTGCTTTGCTTCAATTTCATCTTGCAAGCGTAAAAATTCTTTATGATGGCGTTCTGCATCATTTGCAAAACCATTCATTTCCGGAAGAACATTCACAAGTTCCGCATCAGCTTGATGTTCCGCCAAGTATTCTTGTAACGTTTGCAAATTTTGCTTTTGCTTTTCGAAATCATCATCAAAATCCTGCAAAGATTTTTTCAAAGATTCTAGCTTTTGCGTTTCGACAGAAACGTTTTCATTCTCGGTTTTCCATTCTGCAATTTGCGATTTCAAAAGCGAAAGTTGACCATCAATCGATTCATCTTTCTGATTTTCAGCAATGTACTTTTCAACTTTTTCCAAAGCTTGTTCATTATCAGAAATTCGCCTGTCCGTATCGCTAATTTTCTTTTGCGTGTCTTCGGACTCATTTGCAATTTTTGCAACAGCATCTCTTGCGTTTTTCAACTGCACATGAGCATTTCGAATATCAACATCAAGCGAAGAGACTTGTTCCCAAATAGATTCACTAGCAGAATATTCAATTTTGCACTTTTCAAAAGCAGCCTCAGCCTCGCGATTTTGTGCAGACGCTTTTTCAAGATTTTCCGCAGCTGCAGGGAGTTTCGTCTTATTCTCTTCGAGTTGCGATTTCATGCGGGCAAGATTATCGCGAAGTGACTTAAATTCGACAAATGACGATTCCACTTCTTGCGCATGCAACGCACGTTCCAATTTTTTGCGATTCGGTTCGAACTCCATTTGTGCGCGTTCCGCTTGTTCTAGCTGATTTTTTGCATCCGACAAAAGCTTTTCAAAGCCATGCAAGTTTTCAAACCATGAGCAAATATAAAGAAGGCGTTCCGCATCTTCCGCAAGCTTTTTCTTTTGCTGTTCAGCGTCCGTAATTTTTGTACTCAATTCCGCGAGCTCTTCATCGCTCAACAAATTTACGTCACCAATTTTAATTTCAATATCTTCAACTGCTTTATTGGCGCTAGCGTATAAATCATGGACCGCGACAGCAATCTTTCTATAAATTCCATCACCCGTAAGCTTTTCAAGAATTGCGGCACGTTCATTTTCATTACACTTTAGGAACTTGTTAAATTCGCCCTGCGCTAGCATCATCGACTTGGTAAACTGGCCGAAATCAAGGCCAATCACGCGCGTCATGGTCGTTTCAATTTCAGTTTGATTCGACGAAGAAATCTCGACAGTCTGCGCGGATTCATTCATCAACACCCAAGAATACTTTTGCAACTTATTCGTTCTTAAAGATCGATGCTGATTCCAACATGCCGAATACACCACGCCTTTGCATTCAAAAGTGACCTTTGAAGAACAGCTTTTTGTTCCATACGTCATCACCTCATTCGAATCGCCCTTAATAGCACCCAAACGGGGCGTTTTCCCGTACAAGCCAAGGCAAATGGCATCAAGAATCGAAGTTTTTCCTGAGCCTGTCGGGCCCGCAATGCAAAACATTCCGCTATTCGCAAAATCATGAGATTCAAAATCAATGGTCCATTCATGAGCGAGGGAGTTGATATTGCAAAATTCAATTTTCTTGATTTTCATAGCGCACTCCCCTAAGCCTTTTCTTGAGCCTTGGCGACAGCTTCATTGAACAAACTAATAAACTTATCGTACTGATTTTTCACAACTTCAGATTCATCATTTTCTTGGACGTTCGAAGCAATAAGCATTCTGAAATAATCTTCTTTCTTGTATTGCTTTGTTGATTCAACGCAATCGTCAAAGCCTTTTGCCCCGCGCAGAACATAACGAGAAACACGATGGCGTTTCACTACAAAATGCTTGCCCGATTCTTCCGCTTCCAGAGCATCGTTCAGGCTTACAAAATTACCCTTCGTCAAAAGCAAATCGACATACGTTTCCATCGGATGGACTTGCAGTTCTTTTTCAAGATTGCGCAAGCTCTGCCTAATCATTTCGAGATTGCCCTTGAATTGTTCAAAACGAATCGTCTTCGGGACTTCAATTTTTTCAACGGACGGAACAGCGTTCGGTTCAGCATCAACGGCAAGCACATAGCGTTTGCAATTCGATTCATCAAAGCCCATCACAAACGGAGAACCGGAATAGCGAACCTTTGGATTCTTGGCGACCATCGATGCGTAATGAATATGTCCAAGCGCCACATAATCAAGCCCACTCGGGAACGTTGAAACATCAACATTTCCAAGAGTTCCGATAACTTCTCGAACACCATCGTCCACGGAAGTTTCAGGCATCGCGGCATCTTCGCTTGCAAATGCATTTTCGACAGCGGCAGTATTATCAGCAGATTCACCATCGCGACCCGAGAGGTTCGATGCATACAAATGCCCCGTTGCAATAATCGGAATGTTACGATTGCCGCGCAATTCAACGGCGCAATGATACACATCCGCATAAAGATGTTTCAACAAATCCTCGTCAGACACCGCATCAGCAGCGTCTCCAGATTCACGCACTCCGGCGGTCTTATAGAATTGCTCCAATTCCAAATTACGCATGAACGGGACCGCGCAACAAATGCCAATCACATTTCCATTGCGATCCTTGAGTTCTACCACCAAATCTTTAACATTTCGACCATTGATCGAGCCAACAACCTTGATATTCAAGGCCTCAAGAACATCTGCAGGCGCATCGAGAAGAGTTCCAGAATCATGATTCCCTCCAACGGCAATCACATTGGAGCAATTCGTCTTGAGGAGCGATGCCAAAAAACGATAGTACTGCTTTTTCGCGACATTCGATGGATTCACCACATCAAAAATATCACCCGCAATGACAAGCGCTTGTGCCCCGACCGTTTCAATTTCCTGTTCCAACCATTTCAAAAACTCATCCGTTTCACGTGTACGATCGATATCGTGCATCATATTGCCAAGATGCCAGTCTGCGGTATGAATAAATTTCATTCTCGAAAAACCTCAATTCCTTATCGATGCAAATATATAAAATGTCAATGTCTATTTATGACATCCTAGACACCAACTATCGATGACTCCGATTACGAAGCCATCAAAGGAATATGGTTCACCGTCGAATTTGAAAACGGCATCAATTTATTTAAAATATTTAGCGAGGGTTGCGCAAAGCACATCGACATTCACGGGCTTAGCCACGTGATCATTCATGCCCGCTTCCATTGCAGCGCGCTTATCTTCCTCAAAAGCATTCGCTGTCATAGCGATAATCGGCACATTAGCAATATTCTTATTTTCCAGTTTACGAATTTGGCGAGTAGCCTCGTAACCGTCAATGCCCGGCATCTGGATATCCATCAAAACGGCATCGTACTTGACCGACGAATACTTGAGTTTTTCGACAGCCAAATCACCGCGTTCCATCGCAGTCACTTCTGCACCGCGGTCTTCCAAAATCTCTGTTGAAATTTCGCGATTGAGTTCGTTATCTTCAACAAGCATGATTTTTCGCCCAGTGAAGTCCACCAATTTCGGCTGCGGAGTCACATCAGGCACATTCGACACATCCACAGAACTGCCACAGAACTTGCCAAGCAATTGTTGTAAATCCGACGGGAACAGCGGTTTTGCAAAGAACGAAGTTACGCCAGCTTCAAGCGCTTCTTTTTCTATATCGAGCCAATCGTAAGAAGTCAGCACGACAATAGGCGTTTTAGGACCTATCACCTTACGAAGCATTCGCGTAATTTGAATACCTTTCATTTCGGGCATATTCCAGTCTATCAAGAACAAACGATATTCATCATTCTCTTGACGCGACTTTTCAACACATGCAACGGCATCATCGCCCGACAAGCACAAATCGTAACGCAAGTTTTCTCTTGCCATTGACGCAGCAACGGTTCTGCATATATCCGGTCTATCATTTACAACTAAGCAACGCAAGCCTTTAAACTTTCCGCATTCGGAACCAGCAGGATCATTGCAAAGTTCAAACTTGAACGTCATAACGACTTCGGTGCCTTCATTTTCCAAACTCGAAATTCTTATCGTACCGCCCATCATATCCACAATATTTTTTGTGATGGACATACCAAGGCCAGTCCCCTGAATACCGCTCACCGTCGAAGAATTCACGCGAGTAAACGGATCAAAGATCTGCTTCAAGAACTCTTCGCTCATGCCAATGCCGTTGTCCTTGACCTTGAATTCATAAATGCCATAACCTGATTCGGCAGGCATTTCCTTAATATTCATTGTAATCAAGCCATTTCGGGGCGTGTACTTGATAGCATTGGAAACAACGTTCAACAACACCTGATTCAAGCGCAATTTATCGCACATGATGATCTCGTTGCTGACGTCCTCAAGTTCCACAAAGAACTGCTGTTTTCGAAAGCGAACATCCGAAAGTACAATTCCCTTGAGCGTGTGGATAATATCGGCCAGGTTTTCTGCACGATTGCTAATGTTCATCTTGCCCGATTCAATGCGACTCATGTCAAGAACATCATTGATAAGCGAAAGCAAATGTTCCGAAGATTGGCTGATTTTAGAGAGATAATCGGCCACCTGCTCCTTGTTATCAATATGTTCAGTCGCAAGCCCCGTAAAGCCAATAATGGCGTTCATCGGCGTACGAATATCATGACTCATGTTGTTCAGGAATGTTGTCTTTGCACGGCTTGCAGAATTAGCCATCAGGAGCGCACGTTCCAAGGCCTCTTTATCCTTTTTCTGCTTGCGAGTTTCTTCATCCACGCTATGGAAGCCAGCAACGATTTGCACTGGGTTTGTCGCGGTCAACACAAACTTAATTTGCCAGTATTCAACATGTCCAAAAACAGAGGCCTTAAAGTTCACGTAATAAGCATTCTTGTTTCTGAGATTTTCAAGAATGACCCTTATTCGAGTAGACTTCAAGAACGAATCACGATCTTCTTCACATACAAATTTTTCAACAATCACGCCAAGGCGTTCGTTAAAGCCTTTGATTTCGGGCCATTCCGGTAACAAACGCGAGAAAATATCGGTACAGCGATAAATATTTTCACGCATAGAAACGGTATCAATATAGCACACCAAGTCAAAATCTTCGGCAAGCCCCTGAATCACGGACTGTTGCTGGATTTCCTTGCGCAAAACATCATCCCTATCGGCAAAACCAAGCGCTACAAATTCCGGATGACTTGATTCACCCACTTTCACGAACTTCATTTCGCAATAACGATTGAGGAAGTTCACATACATGGTGTTAAAGCTCTTGCGGTTGGCAAGCTGTTCACGAATGTTCTTGATAGAACCCGCCTGGAGCATTCGATTCTTATAAATGCCACTCACAAACTTGTCGACATAAACAGAGTACGCCGTAGAATATTTGACATTTCGCTTGAAGGTTTCGCCAAAGGAGTTCGCAGTCGTCTTATTCATGGAATAAGGCGTAATCTCTTCCGTTTCAAGATTAATGTAATAGACCGATGTGTATTCCGCAGAAAGCGCTTCGATAATGGAAATATTACGTTCCAGTTCTTCTTTCTGTTCTGCGATTTTCTTGTTCAACTGGATTCTTTCAGCACTTTTCTTGTCAATCGAAGTAAATGTCATAATGACAAGAGTGGCAACGCCATTTCTACGTTCCACGACCTGCAAGACAAAACTCAACCACGGATTCTTTAGGCTAGAAACCTTGAAATTCATTTCACGGCGATCATCGTGAGCCAACAATTTCTGAATATACTGCGGGCTTGCAAGACGGAGCCATTCCTCCTTGTATTCACCATCTACAAGTTGCACCATTCTATGGGCACGATAAGAACAAGTGCTACGCTGTTTTGCATTACCAAAATCAATATTCTTCGATGGCAAAATTTCACGGACCGAATCATTCGTCAAATCGCAAAGGAGAATTTCCTCGTACTCCGCCATAATCTTATCATGGACAAAACGAGCACTGACTTCTTCATCGCGATCGGCAAAAGCAACAACCATTGCAGTCGGCTCTTCATTTTCGGCATTGACCTTCACAAATTTCATTTCGCTATAACGAATTCGGCCATTGACATTCGAACGGAAAAGCACCACATAGGTCTTATTGTTTCTAAGAAACGCCTTGATATTATTGAGAGCAACCGCATCAAGCATTTTTGCCTTATCGGCATCACATACAAAATCGTTCACAAAACGAACATACACATCATTGTACTTCGTCCCTTCTTTAAGCATCGTCTCATAATAACGTTTCGAGATTTCGTTCATGGAATACGGAATCACTTCATCGGTCAAAAGATTGACATACAAAACCGATGAATATTCAAAGGCAAGGACATCAATAATCGAGAGGTTGATTTCGAGTTCCTTTTTCTGTTGCACCAGTTTTTCATTCATAGATAATCTTTCTGATTGATCTCTATCTACAATAGTACTGGTTACCACGTACGTTACAGGAACACCTTCTATTCTATCAATGACTCTAAATACACTACGACACCATATATATTTTCCATTTTTAGCCAAACGCTTGTAAATAAATTCTCGGCTATTTTCCGTAGTCAGCAAACGCCTTACATAATCGCCATCAGAAAGTTTTTCCCAAAGTTCACGATAATCCTCATGAATCAACGGAACGATTCGGTCTTTGCTATCATTGAACTTGAGGACTTCCCTAATTTTGCCATCGCCTTCATAGATTTCCGATGCACGAATAACCTGAATGACCCCCTCTTCAAGATTGACGAAATGAATACTTGTAAATTCATCATATACTTTTTCGTTGATTTTCTGGTTAATAACTTCTTCATTTTTATTGACAAAACCAACCAAGAATTCATTTTCATCGCCGATATCAAAACGCATCACACGAACTTCGTACCAGCGGGAATAGCCAAGAGCGATATCGCGGAACAGATACCTAAAACTCGATTCACGCGAAAAACGTTCAAGAATGCTCTCCTTAGCAAGATTCACCTGAATCATTTTCCGATCCGCCGGATGGATAATGTCCAACGGGATAGCGCCAGAAGAACTTATAAGCACGTCTTCTTTTGGGAAAAGACCCTTGAGTTCTTCTTTGCAATACAGAGTCCTGAAAGTATTCCTTGTCGGATTAAAGACAAAAACAGATTCCACCTGTTCACCAAACCTCATAACGATACTTTCGTTGAGGTGGCGGTCTAGCTCATAGCGTTGCTTGGTTCGAATATCGCGGTCTACATTGCGCAGACGCATGACAAAACCTTTCAGCTTACCGTTTTTTTCGCGGTCTGCAAAAAAGGTCATCTGGTAATAAACTTCGGTTCCATCAAAGGCACAACGGAACGGAACCACATACTGGGAATTCTTTTCAAGATTTTCGAGAATCGCTTCTCGGCAGGTACTTTTGCGGAAAGTTTCGCGGTCACTGTCACAAACAAAATTATCGCAAATCAAATCTAGACGTCTATGCAGATTACGCTCACCTTGCAACGCGGGGACACGAGCCACAAGAAACTGGCTAGCATGGAAAATGTCAACTTCCTCATCTAGAGATTTCGGAGTCAAATCAACGTAACAAACACAATCAAAATCATCAGCAATCGAATCGATAATTGCGTTACTTTTTTCAATCCATGATAATTGGTTTATTTTTTTTTCAAACATTTGTGCCCCACCCATATAAATATATGAAAAATCGGCCAAAAGCAGATTTTTTCCAAAAATTCATGCGATTCGTATCACAAATAGAGGAAAAAGCGCCTCGACTGCTTTTTTCTGAGTATATTTAAATAAGAAAAAATAAAGGAATAAAAATGGCAACAATCAAAGAACTCAAGACAAGCAATGCCCCTCGTTTTAAGGTTCCGGGCAAAGAAGCAATTTACGACGCTTTCGACCAGTTCCTCGCAGAAAATTTCCTCGGAGAAACCGTTGAAGCAATCCCCCCTGCACCGACAAACGGCACAGAGTTCGCACCGCAGGCAGTAGCCCTCTACGCCATCGCAAATTCATCCAAGGGAAATGCGGGCCTCTGGAAAGCCGGCACCGGCACGTCTTCCAAAAACTGGGACTTGAGCTTTTTGCAGGGCATTTTGAACCAGTTTTCGACACTCCCGGCAGCGACACGCGGAAAGACAGTTTCCGAGATCAAGGAACAGCTCGAAGACTTCGTCTCCAAGAAGTTCGCCAAGAACCCTGCAAATGCCCGCAACGGACTTTTGCACCTTTGCAATCCGAACCTCTACACACCTATCTACTCTTTCGCAGACAAGCTCGCCATTTGCAAGGAACAGTCTCGCCTGCTCGAAGATTTCAAGCTTTCGAATCGCTGGGACAGCGGTCTCCTGAAACTCAAGGTTTTCCGCAAGGACGGATACGTCGCCATCCAAACCGATGAACAGCTCTGCTGGATTTTCGACAAGCTCTCCGTCATGCACAAGATTGAAGACGAAGAATTCGACGAATTCATGAAGAACTACTTCACCGCACCGAAAAAATCTACCGCGAAAAAGAAGTAGTCAAAATAAATTTTAAACGAAAAAATGAGACCTGAAAAGGCCTCATTTTTTTAATGGCGTGACACTCGACTTACCAGTCTCGAGCCGGGCGGACTTGGCCGCGAACAGGTTTCCACGGTTTGCGTTCACCGTTCTGTTCATCGAAATCTTTAAGCAATTGCGCGGCTTCTTCAGGAGTCAGTTCGCCAGGCTGGAGCGGTTGCTGTTCCGGCTCGGATCCGTTGCTATCGCTAGAATTGCCTTCGGACTGTTCCGGCTGCGGCGGCTGTTCACCGGCACCATCATTGCTATCGGAGCTTTGACCACCCTGGCTGCTACTCGACTGGCCCTGGCCACCTTGATTCTGCTGATCCTGATTTTGATCGCTTTGAGAACTGGATGAACCTTGGTCGTTATTCTGATTTTGGTTCTGGTCCTGGTTCTGCTGATTTTGCTGATCCTTGTCCTGATCCTGATTTTTATCTTGGTTCTGATCTTGATTCTGGTTTTGATCTTGATTTTGGTCGTTCTTAGGATCGTTCTTCTTATTTTCGTTTTTTTGTTCGTCCTTGGCTTCGTGAATGCGGTCAAGGAGCATTTGCAACTTTTGATCGTTCGGATAATATTGCAAGCCCTCGTTGCAAGTAATTTCAGCCGTCGGCAAACGATTCTCGATGTACTGGAACGCCGCATCACCATAGTAAGCGGCAGCCGATTTCGGAGCCGCAAATGCTGCGGACACAAGGAAGAAAATCGCCACCAGCACAAGAGAGGAGATTCCCGCTCGGCGGCGGGAATGACAATTCCTAATTCCGAATTCCGAATTCCGAATTAAAACCATTAGATCACCTCCAAATCGTTGTCGGTGTTGCTAGCGTCAATCTTCGTTTTAGGTTTGCGACCTGCCTTGATTTCGATAACGTCATCGATTCGTTGAACATGACCGCTCAACTGACCAGCAGTTTCATCCTCGGCAATCAAGTTTTCGAGCATAGACTTCGCTTCGGCATACTTGCCGTCTTTGCAAAGCTGAAGCGCACGGGCTAGCACCTGTTTTGCCTTTTCACTTAATGGAGGTTGCTTTTGATCGTTGTTCTGATCTTGATTCTGGTCCTTATTTTCTTTCTGCTTGTCAAGTTCTTCCTTGAGTTTGCGCTGGACAATTTCCACGTTCTTCTTTGCGTTTTCAAAATCGTTGTCAATGTCAATTGCCTTCTTTAAATACGCAATGGATTCACGCCATGCCGCAATGCGTGCACTCGGTTCCTGAGCTTTTTCGCCTATGCGATAATGCGTATTCGCCAAATTGTATGCAGCCTTTGCAGCCATCTTTTTGTCTGGCATACGCACAGCATATTCAAGTTCCGTTTTAGCGGCATCGTAATTCCCGAGCTTGTAGTTGCATGTCCCTATGTTGTAAGAGAGCAACGGGTTTGCAGGTTCCTGTTCTCGGGCTTCCAAATACTTCATAAGCGCCCCGGCATAATCGCCAGCGGCAAATAGCTTATTGCCATCGTTAATGGGCCGTGCAAAAACCGCCACAGCCATAAGCATCATCAATGAACAAAAAGAACGCATTTAATTCCTTCAGTTTATCATCGTTTCTGTCAGGGCAAAACAACCCCAAGCTTCAATAATTGATTTTCTATACAGCGAGAATATACAAAAAGAATCCCGCAAAAAACAATGTCTCCGCCTGGATTGGGCACCTACATCACCATTATATATAGGGCCGCGCTACTTACAATAAACGCAAAAACCATGGTGTAACCAACAGCCTTCCAATTGGCCGAAGATTCATTCAAAGTGACTCCCCATGCCACAAATGGAGTAAAGCTCAACAGTGCCGGCACAATGTACCTGAAATCGCTACTGCACGCAAAGGGATACTTAATTCTCAAGGCCATCAAAGCGGCAATAAAAGCGGCTCCCTGCAACAACAAGACCCAATGGACAAAGCCAAGTCGAGTTTTCCAAAAGCCTCGAATGGCATACACAATTATTCCGAGCAACAGCACACTCATTATCGTCGCCAACAATCGGCCAGCCGAAGTCTGCAACATGCCCCATTCCCCAAAAAGTGAAGACTTAAGAGCAAAATTCCAGAAATAATCTCGGCCCATAGAGCTGTCCCAGCCATGGGTGTATGGATTCTCCAAGAAATTGCGTAAATCAAAGAACAGATAATTAAAAGCCTCATTCGGGACCCTCATCGCAGAATTCAATGCGCCCGCATTTCCAACAAGTTCACTTCCAAACACCTTTTGAGCAACAAAAGCAACAGCAACCAGCGCAAACATAATCCATGCCACAACTTCGGACATCGACGGTTTACGGAAACCATCAACAGTAAAGAACCGTCCCACGGCAAAGACAAAAACCATGCAAAGAGAAACTGAACCCGTAGATTTAGTCCACAAAGCCAAAGCTGAGGACACCACCGCTGCAATCAAGTATCGACCCAGGCCCTTTTTAAAGTAACTGATTCCAGCCCACATGCACAAAACGTGCAACAGATAAAACAATTGGTCATTTCCAATACGTGGAGCAACCATTATCATCAACGGCCAAAAGACCCAAAGCGCTGACGATAAAACCAATGCACGGCCTTGCAAAATATTCTGCAGGAACAAAAGACCAAAGAATGTTGTCAGAACAGAAATAAGCAGACTAAAGCTCTGCAACCCCGTAGTTCCCGGCAAGCCTAACGTTTCACCCAGCATGTAAAACGGCGCCGCAGCGACATAATACACAGGAGGATGGTAGCACGACCAGCAATCTTTATCACCTGGGATATCGTGTTTTTCAATAATGTACTGCACATACGAGATATGGCCTTCCACATCCATCGAAAATACCTTGTACGGAATCATCGTGAAGAAGATTGTACGGAAAACAATTCCTAAAAAGAACAGCACCAACAACGTTTTTCCGAACCGGAAACGGCGAGCCAGAAAAACAAAGAACATCGCAAATGAAATAATGGCTAAAACATTAATCGACCAGCCAATAATTGAATTCATCTTTACAAAGACCATGAATCCACCCGGACCACCGCCATTACGCAGTTTCACGGTATAATGCGTTTTTCCGCTTTGCCTATACGGAGCAAGTTCTTTATTCGCTATTGTAAATCCGCTTGAAAAGTTGCAATGATTTCTGAATTTCGACAAATCGATTGTCTCAGGACCTATCGTAATTTCATCCGCGCAATCATCAGGAATAATCCACATGTCATAAGAGAAATTATATGGACTGGAAACATCAAAATCCATAAAAAACGGTTCGTCGACCGGAATATCCCGAGCAAGCGGAAGCGAAACCTTTTCCGATTTTTCGAACTGCGTAAAAGTCACATCATTAATGGAAATCCGGCTTAGATATCCCATTGTAAGGAACAACAAGAAACACAACGCCGCTATAAGTTCAGGAATTTTCAAATACTTCACGGGATTACTCAACTTCATTTATTTCAACTTTATATAAGGCGACAACCAGTCGGTATGATCGCAATTATTCATTCCATCTGGATCCGTTACAAGTTCCACTTGCGATGCGTTCCGCACGGAAATTTTTGCGAACACAGCGCCAGAACGGCCTCGTAACAACCCACTATGCCAAGCAAACTTCCCATCAACGTTTATGACAAACTTTGCACTTCCTTCTTCGTAGCATTCATTATCAATACCGGCACCGACAAACAACGAGTCCGCATTTTCAGGTAGTTCATAAACGATGCTCGATGGTGCATGAGCGCCTATGCCAATCTTATAGATTCTGTTTCCTACAGTGAGGAAATGGTCATCGACCGACATGTTTAATTTGGGGAATTTAAAAGTCTGTTCCGCTTTCAGCCGTTTCAAATCCGTCAAGAGAACAACTTTATCCCCCTTAGGCATTGCAACGGGGCGACTTTGGTATGCAAGACTGCCGCATTGAACCAAAAGGATTGCAGACAGAAACGCATAAGGAAACCACATAGGGAAATTAATTCGTCTAAAACGGCAAACAATCTTATCTGTCGTTTTTGGGAAAGCCAAGACAAAAAGCAAAGCAACAAGAGTCAAGCATCCCATCAGCGAAACAAACGTCCACACGCTCGTTCCTCGGAACGGATTGACAAGATTCACGTTCAACGCAGCGACAGCCGTAATAAAAAGCGCCGGAATTCCACCACGTCGCATATCCCACACGAGCCAGCAAAGAACCATAGGAACAGCGTAGAGCAAGTAACGTTCATGCATTCCCGGCAAAAGCACAAAAAAGGCAAGGCCATTTAACGAACAAAGTGCAAACGCCGTCCGAGTATTCTTGCAAAGAAAAGCTTTTACCAAAGCAAAAACAGAAATCAAAATAAAAAGAAGTTTTCCCAAAACTGCAGGTTTCAGCAAGAAGCCAAGACCATCAGGGTTTATACCCCAAATCGGGACATTGTCAGGAGCAACATTTCCAGCAAGAAGATTCCACAAATTCGCAGCGTTAAACGTTGCATACGGATATTGATTCGTCGTCTGCACATAAGCATTCGAAAGCATCGTGAACAAGTTGCCCCCAATCGCAAAAGGCAACAAGACCAAAACAGCGCCAGCAACAGCAAACGGCAGCCCTTTCCAGGAGGTTTTCCAATTGCGAATAAAGAGGCCTCCAAAAATGGGCAAGAACGCAATCATCTGGAATTTAGAAAGCAGAGAAAGCACATACAACATCGAAGCGAGGAATACATAACGCGGACGGCACATGCAGTAAATCGCAAGCGACGCAAGCACGACCGGAAACAAATCCACTTGTCCCCAAATAGGGCCATTCATCAATAGCGCCGGATTCAAGGCAACAAAGGCCAGTAGTAAATGCTTTTTCCATTCCGGATAATTAAACTTTTCCGAAATGCGGCAAGACCAATCCACAAGGAACAAATGCGCAAAGAACACCGGCCAAAGGCAAATAAACTTCAAGAAAAAAGTCTTGCCAACGACAAGTCCCAATATGGAATGCACCTGCGCTACGACCCAAAGCCAGAATACATAAAGAGGCGGATAATTTCCTTTGAATCCCCCAAATCCTCCATCAATCAGTTGCTGCGTCCAGCCAACCCAAAAGCTTTGGTCTCCATCGTAAGCGGAGCCCACAGAGCAAATGACATTCGCAAGTACGCAAACAATACCCCAGAAAATGAACAGCTTCAGATTATTTCGATATTTGTACATGAACATACTATAAACTCATCAACAAGACAGCACTGCACACAGCGAATAACAACGTGACACACCAACCGCATACTTTAAGTTTTGGCGAGGCGCCGCCGTTGCAAAAACCAACGCCAACCCAAGGCAAACAGCTCAAGAGCACAGGCACAATGTAACGGAAATCATTGCTGCAAGAGAACGGATATTTCAGACGAAGCGTAATCATCGCGGCAAAGAAAAGGAACGCCTGCACAGCGATTAAAACCTGAACTTTGTCCCAACGGGATATCCATAAACCACGAAGGCCAAAACCGAGCAAAACGACAAAACAGGTACTTATAATTGACGCAAGCGCAATTCCTTTGGAAGTTTCCAGCAGTTTGAATTCACCGAATAAAGATGTTTTTGCAAGGTAATTCCAAAAATACTGGCGGCCCAATTCATCATGCCACGGATCTGTATACGGTTTTGTCAAAAATGTTTGCACGTCAAAAAAGAAGAAGTTTCCTGGAACATTGCGAACAAGAACCGTATCATCGTTGCCGCCTGCATTTCCGACCACATCATGAGTCAAAGCAACACACGCGACAGCAATTGCTGCAGCAACAAAAATTCCGGCAGCAACGCGTTCCGAGCGGCTCCACAAACGCGGATGCTTGCAGAACTGCATCAAGAAAGTCACGCCGAGAACGCCAAAAGTCACCACAGCAGTCGATTTTGTCCAATAAGCAATAAATGCAGCAACAACCGCAACAATGAAATACTTTCCGTAATTTGTACGAATGTATTTTAAACAACCCCACAAGGCAACGGCATGCATCGAATAAAAGAGAACATCGTTACCTAATCGTGGCGATGCAAGAACAAAACTAGGCCACACGCACCACAGCAACGCCGCCGCAGAAAGCGAGGCGCCACTCAAAATATTCGCAAGGCACGCAAGTCCAAAGCCGAGTGCCACAAGCGAGATAAGGAAATCGAACCACTTGACCGCATTTTGCGGGAAACAATGCGTAAGATTTGCCATTTTCCACACACCAGCGCTCAAGACAAAATAAACCGGCGGATGATAGCAAGTCCAACATTCATTCGATGCAGGAATTCGATTTTCTTCTGCAATGATTTTCATGTAATGCACATGTCCACCCACATCATGCCCGCGTTTGTCAAAAAACGTCTCGTTGGTATAACCAATACGCAAGAGAAGTCCAATAACGAAGAACAAAATCAAACTGCGTTTGATCTTGAACCGCGTTCCAATCGAAAAGACAAATGCGACAAGTAGAACAAAGAACAACACCGAGAACAAGCCCAACATAAAGCCGCCGCCATCAACAACCGCGGTAAGCCCTCCTAGACCTCCGCCATTTCTCAGCGACATTTGAAAGTGAAAATCAGAGGTTTCCTGCCCTAAATTTTTCACAATTTCAGCTTTACTCAGTAAGAACCCTTGGTTCCAATTGCAATAACCCGGATAGTCTCGAAACGGAAGTCGGACGCCATTTACAACAAGGTCAATAACGCAATCATCTGGATGAATATTCAAAACAAAATCGCTTGCAAATCCCGCAGAAACATCCATATCGATGGAAAAGGTTTCTCCCGTTTCCATCGGAATGCTCACCGGCATAATCGTTGCAGAATCCACCCCTTGACGATGCAATACGACATTCTTGATTTCTGGATTAAAGGCATACGAGAGAATGGCAAAAAGAGTCATCCCCAAAACAAGGAAGACTTCACGCTTCAAAAATTTTCGCATTATTTTTTCCCTTCGTGATATTCTTCTTCGGAGTTCACGTTCCAGAGATCGGTCTTGTCCGTAGAGTTTTCACGGATGCACTTTACAACTTCCATGGCAGCAAGCATGCTGTGGTCCATGTTGTTGTACTTGTGCATACCATTACGGCCCATCAAGAACAAATTCTCGATCGGGTCTACATACTCGCGAATCTTGCCAAATTCACCATAAGTACCGAAATAAGCGGGGTAAGCCTTCTTGATATGGAACACCACGGAATCGCGCACAGCATCAGGGCGGGCCACGTCAATCTTGTCGAGTTCGGCAATTGCAAACTTGATAAAGTCCGCATCCGGCATGCACCACATTTCATCGCCTTCAGTCGCAAAGTATTCGAGGCCAATCCACACCTTTTCAGGGTCTGCAACGAGATAAGGGCTCCAGTTGTTGAAAATCTGGATGCGTCCAAGCTTCACGTCAGATTCCTGCACGTAAATCCAGTTGTCGGCAACAAACTTAAGCTTGCTTTCTGGCGTTCCCGGCTTTGCAGGATTCTTGATGAGCAATTTATCGAGCAAAAGGCCCACGGTAATAAAGTCACGATAGACAAGGCCATCGGAAACGCGGCGCACCTCGGCAGGCACAGGCGTTTTTTCGTTATCCATGGCAGCAACAAGTTCCTTCACCGGCATCGTCGAGAGGAAATAATCGCAAGGAACAGATTCGATGGAAACAGAACCATCTGCGGCGCGGCTTTCCACATCGACACTCACAACACGGTTCCCTTCGCGGTTTACGCCCACGACTTTCGCGTTCATGCGAATTTCGCCCCCCATCTCCTGCAC
The DNA here is from genome assembly GCA_946407235.1 of uncultured Fibrobacter sp. Lineage (GTDB taxonomy): Bacteria > Fibrobacterota > Fibrobacteria > Fibrobacterales > Fibrobacteraceae > Fibrobacter. The sequence goes on from CAMJNF010000007.1 coordinate 28,680, forward strand.
CTTTTCGGCAACAGTTTCCCAGAGTTGGCCCGGTCCGAATTTTGGATAAAGAAATTGTCCGATAAGACTTGTTTCCGTGTCCTTCTGGCGAATGTCCGCACCATTTGCAGCGCCGGCCTCGGCGTTTTTCTTCCCGGCAAAAATCTGCTTAATCGCGTGTACCACGGTCTTGGTAATCGAAAGTCCCTTGATGCGCTGGCCGCCCCAGTCGGGGCTAATCTTACTGCACGGAACGCCCCACACCTTTTCGGTGTAATCGCGGAAGAATGTGCGGTAAAGTTCTACGCCAAAACGGTTGATCATGAAATCTTCGAGGCTGTTTTCCTTGCGGGCCGGGAGGAGCTGCACCTTGATATAGCTCATGCCTATTTTGAACATGCGCCAAAGTCCAAGGTTGCGGATGGTATCGCCATTCAAGCTAATCGGATAATTGAACAACTTGCGCAAGAATAAGATGCGCGAAAGTCGACTGCGGCAAAGCATCACGTAGTCCGTCTTTTCAGGATCTGGACCACCATCCACCAGCGGCACTTTACGGCCAATGGCCAAATCATCCTTACTTGCAACACCTTGCAGCGGCAGAATTCCCTGCCACCAGTCCATCACCGTATCGCTCTTGCTGAAAAATCTATGCCCGCCAATGTCCATGCGGTTGCCGTTGTAACGGGCCGTGCGCGAAATACCGCCAATGACATTTTCCGCTTCAAAAATTACCGGTTTCACATCCGTGGTACGCAAAAGTTCAAGAGCCGCAGTCAAGCCCGCAGGACCCGCACCAGCAATCACAGCAATTTTCTTAAAATCTTTTTCCATAATTATTTTATCCTTCCTATACTTTCAATTTTTTATGCGTTTTTCCGACCGCGGAAAAGCATCAATTTTCTAGCACCGAAATTCCACATCAGCACCAAGATTGCGGCCACCATCTTAGAAATCATTTCATTCCATTCAAGGCGCCCGACCATCAAGAACATAAGCAACTGATTGATTCCGACACCGGCAAAACCGACCACGGCAAATATACCGAATTCAGCTGTTTTCTTATTTTCGAGAACGCGCTTGCATTCAGAAAAGACCCAAGCGATGCTCAAAGCGTAATTAAGCACAAGCCCGGCAACCAAGCCCACAAAATTTGCAAGCAGATAATGCCACCCAAACTTGTAAAGACAAAGTGCAAAAAGCCCAAAATCCACTACAAAGGCAAGGCCTCCTGTCACCAGATATCGCACAATTTGCCCCAATAGCGAACTACGAGGCATTCTTCTCCAAAGCCGTCTAACCAAAGACTCATTTTGCATGGGTGTAATAATAATAAATTTCAACATCAAAAGCCTAATTGCGAACAGAAATAACGATTATTTCGTTCTATATGTTGCATATACACACAACATGTTTCATTAAGTTTGTTATTTTGGTCAATACTTATTAATCATTTTTGAAACACCCATAACTAATCCGTATGAAACCCAAAAGAATTGAATATATCGACGTTGCCAAATTTCTCGCCATGATTCTAGTCGTATTCACGCACGGAATCAAGGAATGCGATTTTGTTGCCTTTGTTTTTTCATTTCATCTGCCCGTTTTTTTCATCCTAAACGGGATGACATTAAAAGTTGAAAACCAAACTTTTGGTGATTTTCTCGTAAAGAAGCTAAAGCGCTACATCGTGCCCATGCTTGGGCTCGGCTTTTTAACCGTTCTTTTCGATTTGCTCATTAAAAACCTATTAAACCAGCCCATTCCCGACCATTTTGTACTGAAAGGGACCGCAAATGTCATTAATCAAATAAGGACTTTTGCCCTTTGGTTCTTGCCGGCACTATTCTTTACCGACATCATTCTTTTTGGATTCCATCGACTTGCCAAAAGCAGGCTATGGCTCATGGGCATCTTGTCGCTGTTGCTCCTAGGAATCGGACTTCTCTTCAACCAGTTCCACAACGTTGCCTTGGTCTGGAACTTCGACGCCGCATTATTCGGGACGATTTTTACCTACGCAGGATTTGCATTCCGTCACCAAAAGCTTTCGGGGCTATACAACTTTGTCACAAAGAACCGCCTCTGCGCTCTCCTTATCGGGCTTGCCTTGATGACGGCAACTTACTTTATCAGTCTATACGTTTACAAAGAAGCCCACCATCATCTGGAAATGTTCCTACGAATATACACCCCCTACTACATTGTATTTCCCAATGCTATCATCGGCTCACTCGGTTTTATCTTGTTCTGCCGAGGAATCACAAATCCGATTTTAGCAAGACCCGTCGAAATGAATCTCGCCTTGCTGCCGTTCCATCAGATTGTCGCCTTCCCGGTTTTCAGGTCCATTCTTTTTCCTGAATGGTGGGCAAAAGTCCACATGTTACCCGCAAGCGATTTTCAATACATTCTTTTTGCAACCTCAATGACCCTATTCTCTATCGCACTCATCGCGGTCATTTACCTCGCCATAAAGTATTCGCCATTGAGTATAATCGTAAACCAGCCATTAGCAGGCTTTTACAAGAAAAAGACTACAGACGTAAACAGCAGACAAGAGCTCTAGGTGGCATCGCCACGATATAGCTACCGATAGAGCGCTTTTACTAGCTTTATCATATCCTCATGGTCGCTTGTGGCCATCATCTCGCGGATGCTGTGCATGCTGAGCATGGGTTCACCGATATCGACCGTCGGGATTCCGAGATTTGCAGAAACAGTCGGGCCAACCGTACTGCCGCACGGCATATCGTTGCGCATGATGAAAACTTGGAGCGGGATTCCAGCCTTTTCGCAAAGCAGGCGAAGCTGTGCAGAACTCATCAAGTCGCTCGCATAGCGCTTTTGCGCGTTAGCCTTAAGCACAATACCCTTGCCCAATAGCGGCGCGTGATTCGGTTCGTGCTTTTCCGTGTGGTTCGGGTGTTCGGCATGGGCCATGTCGATGGAGAGGGCTAACGAATTCGGAGTTCGGAGTTCGGAATTCGGAATTAGAGAATCTAAAACACTTTTCAAGAAGTTGCTGGCGGCACCTTCACGGGTGGTAGAACCAACTTCTTCGTTGTTGAAGAAACAGGCGACAAGACAATCGTTTTCGGCAGACTCGGCACTCACAATCGCTTCGGCAATGGCATGGCAGCTGCTCAAGTTGTCGAGCCTTCCCGAATAAATCCACTCGTCATTGAAACCGCCCCGATTTGCAGGTTGCGCATCAAAAAGCTGCACGTCAAAATCCACCAAGCGCACCCCTGCAGGGAGTTCCTTTTCAAGCGATTTTACAAACAAGTTCTTTTCATTTTCAAGAGCGCTACTTTCTGAGGCTCCACTCCACAACGCATTAAAGTCCACCTGCGGATTCACCTTGAGCCCGTCTTGGTTCACGTTGCGGTTCAAGTGAACTGCCAATTGTGGAATCCTGAACAATTTTTCACCGCGGAATAACTTTGTCTTAAGCGTTGAACCATCCGAATCGACATACGCAAGCATCCCTGCATAGCCCAAATCACGATCTAGCCAGCTCGTATAAAGCGGAGAACCATAAACCTCCGTATGAAGCGTATTCACGCCTGCCGAGGTTCCATCCGGATTCGGCGAAATCTTGAGCGTCGGGAAATCCGTATGAGCAAGAGCAATCCTGAACTTTGAATCATCATCCCACGTTTTAGGCGTGCGAAACGCAATGATCGAGGCGCCACGACACACAAAATAAGCCTTTCCAGTTTCGATTTTATCGCTCAAATTCGTAAAAGAATTCGCCTCAAAGTGTGATTTTAAACAACTCACCGTGTGGTAGGGCGTCACTGCAGTATTCAAAAATTCAAAAAAATCCATATTTCCTCAAAAAAAATCGATTAAATTCAATTTGATAATATAATCTATTTATATTTCACGAAAGCAATGGCATTTCAAAAGATAAAACAGATTAACTGGATGGAAATGTCCGGCCTACTGGTCGGCGTTATCAGTACTGTTGCCGTCATGATTTTTTCGCTGGTGCTTTACCACTACCTTTTTGACAACGGTTATATCAAGGTCAAGGAATACAAGCTCCACAGTACATTCGAAAAAGCGCTCGGCCTCAGACCGGGAACGCGCGTACAGATTAGCGGTGTGGACGTCGGGCAAATCACGGACATGAAAATCAACTCCGACGGCAAGGGCGTGTCCATGGAATTCACCATTCTCCAGGAATTCCAGCCTCTGATTACCGACAGTGCGACAGTTTACGCCATTCGCGACCAGAACTTGATTTCTGCACGCGTCATCAACATTGATATCAAAAACGGCAAGGGCCGCATTTTGCAAGACGGAGAAGCCCTCGTTGCAGGAAAAGCACAGGACATCGAAACCGTTATGGAGACAGCCAACCAAATTTTGGGCCGCGTAAATCAACTCATCGACGCCGCCGACAACCTTGTTGCGATGGCTCTCGATACAGGCACAACCATGGGCGCATTGTTCGGATCCCGTACACTTTACGACAACCTGAACAAGCAACTTTATAGATTAGACAAGATTACCTATCTCGGCACAAATGTTTTGAACAAGACCTCGTTCCTGCTCGACACCATGAAGACAGACATTCCGCGACTCGTAAGCCGCGCCAACGAAGTCACAAACAACGTGGGTAGTTTGGTCGACGATTTCAAGCCTCTTCCGGGTCAAGTCACCTCGCTCCTCAACTCCATGGATTCTACAGTCGGTCGTGTGGATAACCTCGTCAATGACTTTGGCACAGTCACAACCGGGCTCCAGGACTTCATGAACACAACGGAAACGACCTTGCAAAACGCAGACGACTTGATGACAGGCATGTCCAAGATGTGGCTCCTCAAAGGAAATGTTCCAAAGCATGACTCCGTGCCCTTTGTCGTGGAGACGCTATGGTAACGAAGGCCTTGAAATTCGCCCTCTGCATTGCGCTTAGCGGAACCTCCGTGCTCTTCGCTTCGGAATCCGGGAAACTGGCCGCACGTGCGCAAGGTTCGCTTAAAGCAGGCAAATTCGCCAAAGGCTATTCGCAATTGGAACGCGCCCTTGTGGCAAGCCGTAAAGAAGCAGACCTCAATTCCGAGACCCGCATCTTTATCGCTATGGGGCAAGTCCGCACAATGAGTCTCGATTTTGAACTTGCAGATTCATTGCTCAATGTCATCCACAACGATGGTTTGGACCGTTCCACAAGAACGATGCTCGTCAAAGCAAAAGTGACCTTGAAAAACGCCACGGGAAAATACGGCGAAGCCGTTTCGCTTTGCGAAAGCATCAACGAAGAAGAACTCGATAAGCTCGCCGATGAATTGCAAGGATCTTTCTATTCGGAATGCGCCATAGCCTACGCCGGCAACCACAGCGATGAAAAGGCGAAAAAAGCCCTCAAGATGGTCGGCAAGCGTCTCGATGACGATACCGGAATTTATTACTGGACAGAAGCCCGCACAAAGGATCTTCTAGGTCAAAACGACGCAGACTCATTCTACCATAAGGCAGAATCCGAATCCGTCAAGTCCAACACGCCCTACATGACGGCAAGCATTCTCTATTATCGCGCACAACTCCTCCGCAAGACGAATCCCTCCGTCGCTCAAGATTTGTTACACCGTTGCAAAACGGCTTTTGAGCTGATGGGACTCCCGAAAAACGCAGAGAGATGCGGGAAATAATTCTCGTCATCCAGAAACCCTGTCTTCATCAAACAAAGTGACAGGATCCATTATTTTTAATTACGAGATTTGACTGGATTGGGCTAAAGCCCCAACTCCTTGGCTCGGTTATGACAACGCAAGCGTTGTCGCAACATTGACGCTTCGCGTCTTGCTAAACGGCTCAGCCATATTTGTGCAAGCACAACTGCGGCATTCGCCTTGGGGCATACTCGCCTTCTGAGTTGTCTTCGCTTTGCTCAGGGTGACGAAGATGCCGTTGTATCCGCAACACTTACTTTTGCAGTATCAACGGCAGTAGAATCCACAGCAGGTTCTTCGACTTTTTTCATGGCGAGGAGCTGCTTGTAAACAACTACAGGCGGGATTTTACCTTCGGCCATGTTGTCGATAAGGTACTTTACTTTCTGGTAGTTTTCATCCTTACTGCCATCGCCTACCAAGCCTTTGTAACCAAGAAGTCTCAGAATTTTCGTATAAAAGCTTGTACGGAATTTCTTGAAGCGCGGTTGTATTACATCGTTCAGAACGGTTTCAAGCGCAGTTTCCGTCTGCATGGAGTCAAGTTCAAAGCTGCGGTAAATTGTACGGATGTGGTCCGGGATTGTCGTATCCGGGCTATCAAAATACTTGCGCATCACGTTTGCGGCTTCGGTCTTGTTGGGGTACGGCCCACGGCCAATGCGCAAAGCGTAATAAAGCGAGAGCCGCCACTTTTCAGGATAAACGCGAGTCGCACGGCGCAATACAGAAAAATCAGAAGTATCGGGAGCGTCAACCGGAGTCACGCCACCGACAAAATAATAAGGCGTGTAGAATAGCGAATCAAGGCTTGTCGAGAGTTCCGCGACGTGACCGAGATACGCATATTCCCTGCCTGTAAGATAGCTTTCGCCAAGTTCGGTGAGTCCCTTAATCCAGAAGAGGCCCGCCACAGATGCGTCGTGCCCTGCAGCTACATAGCGAACAGACGAAGCCTTCGGCAAGAATGACTCGTCAAAATTCGTACCAGGAAGAGGCTTCGCGTAATGGAACGCGAGCGCAATCACGGCAATAGAAGTTATAATAGCAGCAAGGAAACGCATTGTTAGTTGGCAGTTGGCAGAACTTAGAACTTAGAAAACTAAGTTCTAAGAGCGAAGCGAGCTAAGTTCTAAGTTCTAAATTAAACAAGCCTCCGCGAGTTTTTCCAGAGCATCGACGCAATCGTTCGCGTAGTTTGCCGGCGTATCGTTACGCTGCCAAGCAAAGTTAAGACCACTGCTCGAGTTGAGCACATGGAACTTGCGCTTGCCGCCACCGTTTTGGATAGCCTTAAGAACAGTCTTCGCATCACCGCCCTGACCACCCGGCACGCCCGGAATGGACACGCCCGGTATGAGGAACGGGATTTCGTACTTCTTCTCTTGAGACATGTAACGCGTGATGTTTTCGAGTTCGCCCGGATTGGTAGCTCCGACAACAGCACCAAGGTAGCCCTTGCCGGCGTCCCATTCCACAATCTTGTCTGCAACGGAGTAGAAAGCTTCTGCTGCGTCGCGGATCGGCAAATCCTGGAAGTCGTGAGCGCCCTTGTTGCTCGTGCGGAGAAGCACGTAGGCACCGTTTTCGCTATCTTCGCGAATGAACGGACCGACGGAATCGGCACCCATCCACGGAGAGACGGTCACGGCGTCTGCACGGTAAACATCGTAAGCGGCGTTGGCGTAGGCGGCACTGGACTTGCCAATGTCACCGCGCTTTGCATCCAAGATAACCGGAATGCCAGCGCTTCTGTAATCGGCAATGAGCTGCTGCAAAACGAGCATCGACTGCACGCTCACGCATTCGTAATAAGCGCTGTTCGGCTTTACGACAGCCGGCTGCACGTTACGCTTGAGGCAGCATTCCAAAATGTCGGAATAGAAGCGCTTGATGCGGTCTTCGGGAGTGCCTTCGAGCGGGATGAGCTTGAGCACAGGGTCCATGCCCATGCAGACCGGGTTGCCGCACTTTGCAATACGCTGTTCAAGGCGATCGTAAAAGCACGTCATTACTTCAATTCCTCCTGAATCTGGGCGGCTTCGTAAGAGAGAATGCCGTGGGCAACAGCCACGTTCAGAGATTCAAGTTCACTGCTCATCGGAATCTTCACCGTTTCGTCGGCAAGTTCGATGAAGTACGGGTTCGTGCCAGCACCTTCGTTACCCACGAGGAATGCCATCTTGCGGAGCTTATGGCTCGGAATCTGGCGGAGGGACTGCTTGGCATGCAAATCTGTTGCAATGATGGTGTAACCCTTGCTACGGAGGAAATTAATTTGGTCCACAAGGTCCACGTCGAATTCAAACGGAACGCGGAGGAACGTGCCCGAGGAACCGCGCACAACCTTCGGGTTGAACGGGCTCACGGTACCACGACCGAGAATCATGCCCGAAGAATTGAAACCGAGGCTCGTGCGGAAGAGCGTGCCGAGGTTACCCGGATCCTGCACGGCGTCCACAAGCGTAAGCACGCTGCGGCTTGTTTCATAGACCGGCTTCTTGCTTGCGATGTTGCAGTAAGCGATAATGCCCTGCGTTGTCATCGTCGAAGAGAGGCGCTTCATCTGTTCTTCGTTAAGAGTATGGAGCGTAATTTCGGCTTCATTAATGGCTTCGATGAGTTCTTCGTTTTCGAAACCTTCGACAACGTAAACAGAAATCACGAGTTCGCGGTGGTGCTTCACGAGTTCTTCGACAACGTGCACGCCTTCACCAAGGAACTTGCCTTCGCGTTCGCGACCCTTTTCGGTCGTGCAGGCGATGAGGCGCTTGAACCAAGGAGGCGTAGAACCAG
>CAMJNF010000008.1 GCA_946407235.1 uncultured Fibrobacter sp.
AACGGGCATCCACAAGCGTCGGGTTGTATCCGTTTTCACGAAGCACGGAGGCAGTTTTCTTGAGTTCATTTGTCATGAAGCCGGCGCCCAATAAGAGTATGCCGGAGCCCTTCTCAAGAATCTTGGGGCTCTTATAATCGAACGGACCTTCCGAAGGCTTGAGTTCTGCTTCGAGCGCAGTGCCTCTCGGATAGCGGATGGCCACAACACCTTCCATATCAATGGCGGCAGTAAGCATGTCACGCAATTCATTTTCATTGGAAGGTGCAAGGATGGTCATTCCAGGAACCGTACGCAAGAACGACAAGTCGAAGGCGCCATGATGCGTCGGGCCATCGGCACCGACAAGGCCAGCACGATCGAGCACAAGCACCACATGCAAATTCTGTAATGCAATATCGTGGATAATCTGGTCGTAGGCACGTTGCATGAACGACGAATAAATCGCAACCACCGGAACAATACCTTCACAGGCCATTCCTGCAGCAAACGTCACGGCATGCTCTTCGGCAATGCCCACGTCAATAACGCGTTCCGGGAGTTCTTTCATCACGATATCCATGCCGCAGCCCGTAGGCATTGCAGCCGTGATACCCATGATGCGCTTGTCCTTTTTCGCAAGTTCCAAAAGCGTATTGCCGAACACGCTCGTCAAAGACGGGTTCGGATTGCCAGGAGCAAGCGGAAGCCCGCTTTCAGGGTCAAACGCGCCACAACCATGATACTTTGTCGGATTCTTTTCAGCGGCATCAAAGCCGCGGCCTTTTTCGGTCAGCACATGGACAAGGCACGGGCCCTGCTGCTGCTTGACTCGTTCAAGAATCATTACAAGTTCATCGATATCGTGTCCGTTAATCGGTCCAAAGTAGCGGATACCCAAGTCCTCGAAGAAACGTCCCGGCTTAACAGCGTTCTTCGCCGCATTCTCGACCTGCAAGAAGAGGTCGCGGAAGCGAGAACCCAAAATGCCCGGCAAACGCGTCATCACGCGGTCCAAGTCCGTACGCATCTTGTTGTAAACCGGATCCGAAATCACGCGGTTCAAGTACTTGCTGAACCCGCCGACATTCGGCGCAATGCTCATCCTGTTATCGTTCAGGATGATGGTCATGTTCTGCTTGGAGGCGCCCACATTGTTGAGCGCTTCGTACGCCATACCGCCCGTCATGGAGCCATCGCCAATGACAGCCACCACGTTATTGTTGCGGTTGAAACGATCACGAGCAACCGCAAAGCCAAGAGCTGCCGAAATAGACGTCGTGGCGTGCCCAGCACCAAAGCAGTCGTAAACGCTTTCGTTCCTCTTCAGGAATCCGGAAATACCGCCCTGCTGGCGCAAGGTATCAAAGCGGTCGTAGCGACCGGTCAATAACTTGTGCACATACGCCTGGTGACCCACGTCCCAAACGATTTTATCATCAGGAGCGTTGAACACGTAGTGAAGCGCAAGAGTCAGTTCAACAACGCCAAGGCTCGATGCCAGGTGACCGCCATGTTTGGCCACCTGCCCAATAATGGTCTCGCGAATCTGCGAAGCCAAGCGGTAAAGCTCTTCGACAGAGCAGTGCTTCAAGTCCTGAGGCGACTTTACGTCTTTCAGTTCCATTTATTTCACTCGGGTAATGATGTATGCTGCTATGGAACGCAGGATGGAGGTATCGCAATTCAAAGCGTCCAACGCCTTGATGGATTCCTCGTAAAGTTCCCTAGCACGTTCCCTAGACTTTTCCAGTCCAACAATGGACGGATAAGTGGCCTTGCCCTTTTCGATGTCAGACCCGGCGTCCTTGCCGAGTTCTTCAGTCGTCGAGACAATATCCAAAATATCATCCACAATCTGGAAAGCAAGCCCGATAGAGCGGCCATAGTTGCGGATGATTTCCATTTCCTTTTCGCTTGCGTCTGCAAGCATCGCACCCACCAAGAGAGCTGCTTCGATGAGAGCGGCGGTCTTATGGTAATGAATGTAATCGACAATCTCTAAATCAACGGTCTTGCCTTCGCATTCGATGTCGGTCATTTCGCCACCGATCATGCCGTAAGTGCCGAGCAGGTGAGCCAAGACTTCGATAGCCTTTGCGTTACCGGTCTTTCCCATCATTTCAAAAGCATGAATACAGAGGGCATCGCCCGCCATCACTGCGGTCGCTTCGCCAAACTTCTTGTGACTCGTGAGTTTACCGCGACGATAATCATCGTTATCGACACACGGAAGGTCATCGTGAATGAGGCTGAACGTGTGGAGCATTTCGAGAGCGCTCGTCGCAAGCCAAATCTTATCACCCTTACCGCCAAACATATCGAACGTGGCCTTTGCAAGTCCCGGGCGCAAGCGTTTGCCGCCTGCAAACATGGAATAACGCATAGCCTCGTGCAAACGGCACGGACGGTCCTTTACTGGGGGGAGATGTTCATCAAACTTTGCCTCGGCATCGACTGCGATGCGGGCAAGATATTCCTGAGCAATTTTTGCTTCTGATTCAATAGACTGCATGTACACAAAGATACTTAATTCAGCGCGCACTTAAAAGGGGCCACCTGTCAAAACTAGAGTTTTAAATCCTTAATTTAAGAGGTTTATCATGTGGGCGGGGCCCAAGCACCAACCTTACGGCTCGACCATGACCATACAAGTATAAACGCGGCACTCGCCTTTTAAGGTTTTGACCGATATTAAAAACACCTCGCTCAAAGTCAAGCGAGGTCAATTATCTAATTTATCTACAACTTAGTTCTAACGATTTATTTAAACAGAGCACCGTAGAGCACTATATCGTCCAAATAAAATTCATTTCCGTTGCGGACGAAGAAATGCAACTGTCGAACATCGTTCTTAAGCGAGCTCCATGTCGTATAGCAGTTCTTATCGTCATTGGAATTGTAGCACAAGTCCTCAGTCTTTATGACAAAACGCGTCCATCTAGAAGAACTCAAATCTTTCCATTCCGATGCAGCCTTGAGCGAGGTTCCTGCGACTTCAGCAGCAGAATCCCAATTTTCAAGCGACACACGGATCTGTCCGGAACCCTTCGCATAGAACGCAATGGAATCAAGCGAAGAAAGATTAAAGCCATCAGAACTAAATAACGTACCTGTTACAACCCAAGCGCTAGTATTGTTCGTCGCGATCAAATTGTACTTGCCATGGAACACTTTCGACTTGCGATTACTATCCGATTCAACCGTCTTCGATAAAACCTTAGAACCAATAGCATCCACGTTAAAGTACCAATTTGAGGTATCCTTTTCGAAGTTCTGCAAAACGACAGAAGGATAGTCAAAGTCCGCAGAGCCCATAGAAGGCGTAATGCGTTTAGCTGCATACAAGCTATCTTTTTTAGAAACAACATAAAATTCAAGCGTATCCGTTGTCGGGAGCATCGGAAGCGAGAAAATGCCTTCTTCATTCGTTTTCGTCATCACGTCAAGGCCATAGACGCCCACCCAAGCATACTTATCGCCAGCAAAGAGCGTTACACGGCTCATGTAGTTCGCTGTTCCCTGCAACTCAACCGTATCGAGAGCAGCAATCTGTTTTGCAGAAAGCACCTTGGAATAAGCAAGTCCCGACTGCATGACGGTCAAGCGGTAATTCCCGGACTTCAAGGAATCAATAGCGAACATGCCATCCTTATCGGCATAAGCATCCGCTTCGACAACGATATTGTTCACATGCAAAGAATCCACGCGGGCATCGGACTTGCGAATCGCAAGGGTGGCATACGGAACAGCCTTGCCGTTAGCGACCGCCACAAACTTAATCTTATTTGCAAGCGTATCAACCAAGTCAATCACTTCATCCGTATTCGGGCCAAGCTTTACAGATAAATTTTCATAAACAGAATTGTCGTCGCCGCGCAAGAAGTACACCTGCAAAGAATCGTTCGACGGCAACTGCGACAACAGGAAGCGCCCCGTAGAATCCGAGCGGACAAGCACGTCCATACCGCGCACACCAACCCAGACAAACTTGCAACTATCCGGAAGTTCAGCCAAGCCTCCCAAATTTGCAGTCGGTTCAAGCTTGATGGTATCAAGATTGACATTGCCCTTTTCGGAATAGAGCTTAGTATAAGCAGAACCGTCATGGACAATCGTCAACCGGTATTCGCCCTTCGGGGTTTCAAATTCAAAATGACCATTGACATCGGCATAGAAGTCCGCATTCACAAGAGCATTCGTTGCGCTGTCAACAGACGAAGTATGATCAACATCCCTTATGGCAATTCTTGCATACGATGCAACAGAGCCATTGCCAAAGTAGGCAAAGCCATTGGTCGTTTCGCTGCCGGGACCTCCAGCAACCTTATCCGAACAGCTCCAAAGCATTAGAGCCGTAAATATACAGGCTAGTCGTTTCATTTTGACTTCTCCTGCAATTTCTTAGTAAACGCAAGCGGGAACAGCTGGACATTCAGCTGGAACACCGTATCGTCACCGGTGCCGTCCTGCGAAAGGCGAAGCAAGTCCGAACGGAACTCCTTGATTTTTTCGCGAATGAGCTGGATGTCGTTCATGCTGAACGTCATCGTCACGGTGCTAATATCTCGAAGAGGAGGCGCATGCCTTTCCAGCGATTCACCCGCTAGGCGAATCGTCTCCTTTTGGAATGTCCGAACCGCTTCGGACCTCCAGTTACCACCTGTACTCACAAACGTATCATTCACTTTCCAGTACCCGTCCTTACCCTCAGAAATCATGTTAAGGTCGTGCAAAAGCTTGATGGCATCCTTGGCTTGTTCCACCGTGATTGCCGGAGTGCAGCTTTCAGCAAGGCCCTCATAATCATCTTTAAAATTACAAATACCAATTACAGAACGGATAGCGTTATAGTACCAATGGCGGTAAAATTCAAGCTCTTTTTTGGCAAGACGCTTCAAAGGAATGCCTTTTAGCGCCTGCATCTTCTCATAGTGGTTCAAAGCTTCCTGGTCGCTCTTCGCACGCCCGAAATAGACAAGTTCCGACCAGTAGGCGGATTCCTTTTCGTCAAGCTCGAAAAATTCGGCCATGGGCTTGATAAAGTTTACGGCAAGGTGGATTTTGCCCTGCGAAATGCGAAGGAGGTTTCCTGGATCAGCCCCAAGTTTCATCGCCATGTATCGCCAGGATATAACGGTCTTACGCTTCTTGAAATCTTCAAAAGCATCTCTAATCCATTCGCGATAATCAGTGTATTCAAAAATAGGCTTCACAGAAATCCTTACGTCATCCGCGACCACACACTATCCAAAAACTACATTTTCCAATCCTCATCCAAGCTCACTAGATAGTGCGGGCGGTCTGAACCATATATAAAGATATTTATATGGGGCACAATAAGTTAGTGCTCGCCATTATCGTTCGTTGTGGAATTTTACAACAGACGCCGAACCGGCAACGCAGGTCGCCTGCCAAGTGCATTCCGGCAAATCAGCAAAACGATCATCGCTACAACGGCCATCAAAGAATAGAGCTTTGTTTTCGTCAAGACGATAGCTGACTTCGTAAGAAATTTCTACAAGCTTGGACTTGAGCACTACCGGATCACGCATGACTTTCGATGTGATTTCAATCACGCAGTTGTCCTTGTGTTCCGACGTTTCCGCGATTTCATCAAGTGCATTCCAATGGATCTGGATTTGCTTGAATTCATCAACTTCCGGATGCTTAGAACACGAAGCAAGCCACAAAGCCGAAACTGCGAGAACAAGCCAAACGCGAATCATCGGAAGCCTACATTAGCGATTGCGCCTGAACGTTGCCACCGTGACGCGATTACGCCCGTTTTCCTTCGAGGAGTAGAGCGCCTTGTCCGCACGCGCAATGAGCGATTTCGGATCTTCACCCGGCACCATCTCGGTCACACCAAAGGAGCAAGTCACTTGCTGTTGCGTAATGAGCACTGTCGTTTCAATCGCCTTACGCAGCTTTTCAGCAAGGAACGCTGCATTCTGGATGCTTGTGTCTTCACTCAATATGACGAATTCTTCGCCGCCCCAGCGCACAAGGGAATCCGTGTTACGGATCATGCTCTGCACGAGTTTCGCGAGGTTCACGAGAACCTCGTCCCCGACGAGATGGCCATAAGTGTCGTTCACATTCTTGAAATGGTCAATGTCGAAAATCATGAACGAGACTGGTGTACCAGTGCGGTTCAACTTCTCTTGTTCGCGGAGAAGCACTCCACTAAAACCAGCACGGTTGAGGCAACCGGTAAGCGGGTCTTCCTTGCTGGACTTCTCGTATTCGCTCTTCTCGATTTCAAGAGCAATAAGGTTCTTCCGGAGTTCCTCTTGCTTCTTCTTGTTGAGAGCGCGTTCACGACTGTAATCGAAGAACCTGATAATCAAGATGATAAGGAAGGTGACAAACCAAAGAGCGACAAGCGTCGTCACGAGGTCCACCTGGGAAATCTTCTTGCCCTTGAAGCGCAACCCCTTGATTTCCATGGCGCCATAGCCAAGCGGAGCGTTCGTGCCTGTCTGGATTTCAATGAGCGGAATGTTCGAGAGGTCAACGCGAGCCTTATGCACGTTGATTTCGTTCTGGGAAACCCACCAGCCAGCCACGCGGAATTCCTGCGGGACAAACACGGCCGGATACGGTTCCTTGGTCGGAGTAAATTCGATTTCGTTAAACTTGAGGGACGTTTCATCGCCCTTGCGATAGAGAGCCTTGTCGTAGCCGCGCAAATACAGGCGGACAGAGCCTTCGTTACGGGGCTTGAGCCAAACAAAGAGGCTGTCGTAGTTGGAAAGATCCCACCCCATGGCCTTGCCATCGCCAAGGTAAATCTTGATTCCAACGTACGGATATGCGTAACCCTCGCGTAGCTCGTATTCAATGACAACGGAGCTATCGGTGCGGGTCATGGAAATGGCCGAAGTACCCCCGTCCACGGAATCGGCGCTTGCGACTACGTAGGAATACTCGCCCAGATTTATGTCCATAATATCGTCTAAGAAATGCCTATACGCGAACATGGCCACGGCTGTAATCACCAGAAGCACAATAATCAGGAAATTCATCCTGAAAAGGGCGTAAACTTTTCTCATAACCTTTGAAGACATAATCACATATCCATTTTAGGCATCATATAATCCAAATATATAAAAAAGGACTTTAGTGGTGCAAAATTATCTCGAAAGCCACCCTCCAAGACGAGCGATTATGGGTCTCAAGGTGTTTGCAAGTTCCTCCTGGGAATGGATATCGGGATGTCCGTGCAAACCGACATTAGATGTAAGTACATGTTTATATTCCAGATCTTTATGTCCGGCAGCAATTTCGGCATCGTAAATCGATTTTATAACCGGAGCAAGGTCATCATTGGGCCAAACTTTCGTGGAAACGAGCAAGAATTTCACGCCAGGGTGTGCTTTGCGGAGCCTTTCAAGCAGATTCGTGTATGCTTTTTTAAATTTTCGTTTGTCTGCATACGGCGGATTTCCCTGAAAATCGTTAATTCCTTCGAAAATCACGATAACCTGCGGGTGGAACTTTTCAAAATTCCAGCGTTCCGGCTTCGGATACGAGGTCACAGAGCCCATCACTGTATAATCATAGAGGCGTTCGTAGGTCCATTCGGGTACCATATTGTCGTAATTGCGCACAAGACCGCGCCCGCTGTAGGCATTCACCTGGTAGTCGGCATTAAAACCGCTGGCGAGGAGATAGGCATAGCTCTTGGAAGCGTTCGTCTTGTCGAACTCGGGAGCGTCTTCTGCCGAGGAGCCTTCGCAGCCATAGCCTGCGGTAAAGGAATCACCGATGAACTCGATACGGCGAGAGGACGGCTTGGGGGCATTGCCAAATTCGCCATCGACAGAGATGCCGTAGAACTTGATCTCGGGAACGCCGCTTTCGCTAATCTTGATGAAGCGGTACTTGTGGAATGCGCCATCGTCCTGAACCTTGATCGCACGTTCTTCCTTGGCATCGACTTCGAACTGTTCAATCGGCTTGCCATCGCGGTCGAGACGCCAGCGGGAAAGGCCTTCGACAGTGAAAATGATCTTTGATGCCTTGGCGTTGAACGTGATGGATGCAGCAGGCGCACTGGCGCGGCTTACGCCGTTATCATGGGCCCAGCGGCCGTTAAACAGAAGGTTTTCCATAGAAGAGGATGCTCCGAAAGAGTACGCGGCAAGCGCACCCAGCAAAAGGAATATGTGGACGAAATTCATTGAAGGAATAGTAGCAATTTAGAAGAGAGAACGGCTCTTCGATCCTACAGACGAGAGACGAAAGACGAGAGAAGGTGTCATTCTGAGCGGTGTAAACCGCGAAGAATCCAGTCAAGTCAGACGGACTTAGAATTCAGTAAAAAGGCGATGCCGGCACAAGGCCGGCATGACAACTAAGAAAACGGAGATGGCAATACTAGCACTTACCCCTGCGGGGCGGCATTGTAAAAGAGCAAAATGACAAAAATCTAATCTATCCTACTAACAGACTGCAACCGAATGGAGTTTAAGTCTCGACCAAAAGAGCCAGGTTCAAAACTATAAATCACGCTGACCTTAGCCCTATCACTTTTTGCAGATAAAAGCTGCGAAGCCATAACTGCCGCACCAAACACATTTGCGTTACCAGACCCCGGCGACAAAACTAAACGTAATTTATTATTTGGATGATTATAGTCTAAACCGCTTGGTTGATTTTGTATCGGAAAATAGGTTGTCATCTTTGTTGTATAAAATTCAGATTCGCGACAATCCGCATTCTTTCCCAACCAGAAAACAACCATTCCGGTAGGCTGACTCTCTAATCTACACACATAACCAGTTTGTTCACACTGATCATTCTTTATATAGATTCCAGGCGCAAGTGTTGCACCAGATGTATTGCATCGATTATCGTCATCATACACTGGTCCATCAGCTTGTGCTAATGAAAAGCATACAGTGATTGTAATTAATAGAAGGTTTAATTTCATAAAGTTTCCTTTTTGTTAATCATAAATCAATACACCAAATATTTTTTCGTTTTACCCCATCCAACGAAGGAATACTAGAAAAATTATATGTTCCATCATATCGGATTAAGCACGAATAAAGTAAAACACATTTATACGATTCAACAACACATAATGCATTATATGAATTAAATTTGCTATACACAACATAATGGCTGAATTTAATCTGTGATTTATCGCCTTCATCGTAATAGCTTACATAATCTTTTTCTATAGATTTTTCAAATTTATTCAAGCAAAAAGTTCCCTTTATACTACTATTAGAAAAATCCAATTTTTCACAAATAGAAATCTTTACAGAATCAGTTTCCAAAGTCCAAACAGAATCCACAACAACATCCTCATCGCCGTTAGAATACAAATACAAATCAACAGGATTCATGCCTCGTTCAAGATGATAGACACCCTCATTAGGATCCATCCATTCTATACCAAAATAAAGATTGCCACTTTTACCGCAATGCACTGTATTAGAATCAAAACTCATCCCCACATTCATATCACCATCTGAACAGTCCATGCCCACAACAACCTCATTATCATAGAGGTTTTCTCCATCATCGCACCCCAAAATGGTTAGCGATAAAAATATTGCTATGAATATGAATCTTTTCATTTTCTTCTCCTTACATCGTTAAGCAAAGGGTATAAGACTTCATACGGCATATGTTCAACCTTTTCTATCGCATACCCCCATCCCTGTTGATTGTCATCATTACTTTCAAGAACAACCTTTAGTGTATTCGTCCCAACAGTCACAGTTTTTCCTGCAAGTTCAGAACCCGTATATGCACTAATCAGTTTACCGGTACCATCATAAAGATAAATCCAATCCCCCGGAGCCACATATGTTCTAGAATCAAAGGTAACATAATTTTCCATGTAATCACCCAATTCATGAACGCATGAGCTAGATTTATTCTTCAAGTAAGGATGATCATCATTAAAACATGTCGGTTCCTCTAGTTTAAAATCACTAACAATGGATGCCACTTGTGCAAAGCCATCGGTACTATTACCTGTTACAACTTTATATCCTTCAACAACAACTTGCCATTCTCCAGTTTCGAGCAGTTCATCTTCAAACCTACCTTCGACATCAACAACTTCTACATTATTCAGATGGTCGAAACATGAACGGAAAACAGAAGAGTCTTGACATTCCTTATACGCCGTCTTTTGTGCTTCTTCAAGCTTTATTTTTTCGAACCCCCATGTTCTATACAGTAAGCCATTCAAATAGTCCTTACCTCTTATAGGCTTAAAATCACTATCATACTCCAAAGCTTCTGTAGGTAGAGAATCCAATTTCCATGGATAAAAACGTTTACCCGATGGGGATACAAGATACATATCCAAATCATTAACAAGTTTTGACTTTGTAAAATTTTCCACAGAGACAGCTTCAATTGAAGGAACAGCATCATCCCAAACAAGGGTGACCCTTGCTTTTGAAGCTTTCACTCCTGCAGGAATGTTAAATGTCCATTTTTTCACCATTCCATTATAGATTTCAAATTCTCGAAATCTTTCAAACTTTTGTGTTGTAGCATCATAACCATCTATAATATCCAGAGCACCCTTGGCATTGACACTGCCCCAACCCGTTATAAAATCAGGACCTTTCCCATATGAAACCAAAGCGTCAGTATCATAAGGCATTTTTAAAACATCTACGCTTGTTCGATAAACATCAACATTTATTGCATCCATAATTCCATACATGTCATCCGCCGAATGAATTAATATAGCCTTGGTTGTCGAATTTCTCATGGAGAATTTTTCCAAAGACAATCCTGTTTTTTTCCAAAACTTCTGATACATCAATGCGACAATTCCTGTAACAATAGGGGCAGCTGCAGATGTTCCCGAAAAATAATCATAATCAGCATCACAATTTTCCATTGTTCCTTTAAGCACAGTTGTTGCAGCAACAATATTTTTAGAGTCACCATTCGCCATCACATCTGGTTTTATACGTCCATCCCAAGTAGGCCCCATACTGGAAAAAGCAGAAACCCGATTTGTCAAGGCATTTATAGAACCAACTGTAACAGTATTTTTAAAAGGAGCCATTATTGAATGAAAACCTTTCGGTGTACCATATTGCGCGTCTGTTCCATTATTTCCCGCAGCTTGAACAACAGTCTTTACCAGATAATCTCCACTTTCTGTAAACACACTCCAATTTTTAAAAATCATCTCATCAAATTTTCTAACATTCTCTCCATAATAAAAGGATCTAGCATCGCACTTAGAACAAACATATACCTTGTCTTTTTCATTCCAAATATGCGAATGATTCACCACATGCCCATATTGTTTGTTATATATATAACCTAAAGAAAAAAACTTTACTTTGGGAGCAATTCCCCTAAACATGGAGTTTGGAGACCCGGCTCCATTTCCACCAACAACACCAGCAACTCTCGAGCCATGAGCGGCCCCTCCCACAACAGCATAATTCCAATCATGTTCTGCACACTCTTCATTATAGAAAGGAGACAACCGAGGAACAAAACCACCCTTTTGCTCATAGAATTCCTGAAACGCCGGATTAAAAAAATCTATACCACTATCATAAATACCAACAATTATTCCCTCCCCATTATATTCTTCTCCATTCAGCCATGTCGTCGTTTTTATATTTTCTTTTAACGCAGCTTTCCACGCTGGAGTATTTTGCAATTCCAACAAATGCATTTTTTCATAGACATTGCTATTAAAAAATTGGACATCGTTAATCGAATTTTTTTCACTTTCATCAAGAGGTTCTCCCACCGTCTCCGTTGCCAAATTCCTCACATTTTGATTTCGCGACAGGCATTGTACAGAATCCCTTGGAACAGTAGCCAAAACAATTTGACGGTCTATCAAAGCATCCGAGCCTCCACACGATTTTACAATATCCTTGCAAGCAAACATGCCCACGTCAGGCCAGCACATCACTTCCAGCTTATATGAAAGTTTTTCTTCTACCACTTCCTCGCATGAACCACCCTCTTGGCAAACACGTTTTTTCTCATACAAATCATCGTTTCCTAAAATCAAAGAAAGAGATGTCGTGTCATCTACAGAAAATGCATTATAAAATCCAGACAACTGTTGCTGAAGCGATTTCACACTAACCGGAACAGAAGCCCTGCTGAACAAGAGCGATTGTCCTAGATAAGTGGATACATCAATGACATCGACCCCCTTCGCTTTCAAAGAATCCTTTTCGTTCTTTGTAAATACGGAATCTTTCAAAATCCAAAAACGCCCCTGAGGCATAACCTTATCATCGCCATCTCTGAATTTTTCTATCACCTGATGTTTATTGCGGCTATTCCAAACAACTTCACCGGTTCCATTAGAACCATCAAGTGGATTATACCCCCAAAGAATGTTATAGTTACCATCATAAACCGCCATGAAGAAATTTTTTTCTTTAACAGTGGCCTTTTTCTGATACGAATAATCCCTGCTACAATCCCAAGCAGCCCAATCTTTGCGATGCAAACGGAAATTCAGCTTAACGGATTTGCCGGGACGTAACAAGCCCTTCATTTTCAAATTTACAACAGTATATTTTCCAACAGATTTAATCAACGTATCAACTTTAAATGGACTCGACACATCATCAACCGTAACACGGAGCATCGAATCCAAGTCATAATTTCCAGTTCGCATTCCACTACAACCTGGATCATTTGCATTTATTTCACAATATTGGATATTTGTATTTTCAGCAAAATAACGAACAATGGGATTTGATATAGATTTAGCAGATACATTGGTAAGAGTAACTCTGTACTCAACCCAATTCCATTCGGTCCTAGGGCGTTCGCTTTTCAAAACAACAGACAAAGAATCACTAGCCATCATCATTGAAGGCAAGAATACAACAAAAGCAATTATTTTAATAAGTAGTTTCAGTTCAGTCATTTCAACATTTTTTCTCACACGCAATACTATATTACAAATTAAATTTAGTTTAAGTTGTATATAAATCAAAGTTAGTTTTTTTACAAATTATACAAACGCAACGGCGTGCGGGGAGGCATAAAAAAAAGCGCCCTCGCGAAAACGGGGGCATCTATAAGCATAGAGCAAGAACGAGATTTAATGGATCCCGGCGCGATGCTCCAGGATGACGCCGTAAAGCAGGCATCATTTATACAATATATCACTTACCCTTGCGGGGCGGCGGCTTTCTTGCTCAAGACCTTGATTTCTTGAATAAACGAAAGATCAAGCGAGAATTTTTCTTCCTTGCCGCTTTCCTGGATTTCAACCATCGACGGGGATTTCGCCAAATGGAGCGCATGTACGTAGAACATCTTTTCTTCGAGCTTCGCGTTTCGCTTGGTCTTGTCCATAATCTTTGCAGCAAGCGGAGTGCCCACAGTCTTTGCATAACGGAGGACTTTCACGAGATCGAACGTACTCAGCTTCTGATAAACGCTACCGTACTTAGTAGAATCCATCGTTGCCTGGGCAGAGGCTTCGTCCGCTTCATCGCGCAAGTCATAATCGATCTTCTTGGATTCCGGCCATGCAATTGCAAATTCGGCACGCCATTCATCCTGCGATGCAGGCGTACGGTTTTCGTTCGATTCTCCTGCACACGGGAAGAATCCGTAGTTTTCGAGAATCTCGAGTGCACGCGGTTCCTTTTCGGAATTCAGAATAAAGCCGTAACCCGGAATGTATTCTTCGGTGCATTCCATGAACTGCGGGAATCGAGAAAGTTCGCTCAGCACTTCGGCACTTTCCACCTTCAAAAGGCGGGCCGTACGCACCTTCGCACCGTAGAACGAAGCATTCCATTCGGCAAGCGTCGAAGACACGTTCTCAGGAGGCTTGATCCAGTTGCGGAGATTTTCCACTTCGGATTCCGGGAAGCCGCACTTGAGGCCTGCCACGTACGTATCTTTTTCGAGCGTGAAGCAGAGGAACGTTTCATCGTTCTTGACTTTGGCAAGGCATGCGAGAGAGTAAAGCACGCGAGGAGCCATACCCGTCGAGACAACCAAGTCGAAGTTCGGGAGTGCAGTAAGATTCGCTTCGGGGATAGAGGCAATCGATGTATCAAGCCAATCCCTGCCGGACTTGCTCAACACAACGGAAGTAACCTTGTTCTGAGCCATGCGGAAATCGACAAGGCCCAAAATCCAAAGTTCGCAAAGCGGGCGCGGCATGAACTCCCATGGCAGCACCTTGCTCTTTTCTTGCAAGCGATAAGACGGATCCATCACCCAGAAAAGGTAAGAAGCGTCAGCGGCAGAGAGGCCATCGCCAATTCCGTTCAGCAAGCGAGCGCAAAGATCGCGATCCCCGTGGAAACGTTCCTTAATCCACCAACCAATCACATCCTGATGGAGACGGAAACCATTCTTGTGAATAAAGTCAATTGCATCCGCGGATGGGAGCAAGAAGGTATTCTCGCGTTCGAGCCAGCCATTCTGCACGAGGAAACTGAAAATGAGCGAGATTTCCTGTTCGCAGGCCTTTTCGGATGCGTGGCGAGAAGCGGTAAACACTTCGGCGCAGATCTGGCGGCCACGGCGGTGCAGCGTTCCGTTCGTATTGATGCGGAGCTGCTTCTTTTTTGCGTTTGCGAGCACGACGCAAATATGCCAGTCCAAGAGGTTCTGGTACGAAATGAGCGGGGATACCGTGTCGATTTCGCCTTCGGGCTTGACTTCAAAGCATCCGATAAAATCGCTAAAGCCCATGTAAATCGGGGTGCCACCCACGAAGGAGCGGTAAAGCACGTATTCGCGGCACATCGTGAGGAGGAACGTCTGGAGTTCGCGGTTCTTGCTCACAGGAACCGTCAGTCGAAGTTCATTAAACGCAAGTCCCCTGGAGCCGCTATTATAAATCAAGTTCAGGCAGCGGCGCTGCCACAATTCCATCTTGGAAAAGAGTCCCGCAACGCGTTCCTTGTCGGAATAGTAAGAGAGCGTTTCGGACTGGATGAGAGCATTGTTTAAAAGGCCCTTTTTGCCGAACGCCTTAGCATGGGCGTTACGAAGCAAGGGCTTGGACATTCCATCAAAAAAAGCACTTAAATCAAACATTATGCACCTTAAAGCAGGGTGCCAAATATAATAAAAAATGAGCCGTTAGTTAAGGGGCTACACACGTGAACAGGTATGGGCAGTAGGAAGTAGGCGGTAGGAAGTAGGAAGTGAAAAGGGGTTTGTTGGGGGAGGGCTGTCATCCTCGACCGCTAGGGAGGGGATCCGAAGGTCACTCCTGATAGTAATCTTTTGTTGCGGGGGCGATTTCGCAACGGAGGATAGGATATTTAACATTTTTTGAAGTATTAAATGGTCGATTCATCGCAGAATGGGCCGATTTCATATCAAGGCATGGGATATCTATAATTACAGTTTGACCTTTTCGAATTTTTGTAAAAGGTTCATAAACGCTTCCTGGTGGAATCCGGCAACTATTCCGTTCTATGTATTCGGAGTCAACCCAGTGCAAGGCCATTGAATCTTTTTTTGTTAATTCCCGAATTTTTATGTAATGGGGACATTTCTTCTTCAAAAAATATTTTCCCTGATTGCTATAGATTTTATTATTCGGAGGGGCTAATTTAAAATGAATCTCATTAGAATCCATTTTTATGTAATACGGATGCAGCCCTCCCCCTAACCAACATTCATTTTGATATTGATGCGATACGCTCATATGCAAGCCTTTCAAGTCTGCATACAAAATTTCACCTTGACATAGACTTTCTGCAAATAAGAAAGCATTAAAACAAAAAAGAAATGTCAGAAATAATTTAGGCATTTTTCATATTTCAGATACAGGCGGATTTTAAGAATATACAAAAAATTCGTTTGTTCCGATACAAAAAGGAGATGCCGCAACAAGTGCGGCATGACAATGCAAAGGGAATGTGTAAGGCGCCCCCGTCCCGGAACGGAGTCCGGGATGACTGTCCGGGGTGACAGTACAAGATTTACTTCACGAAACGTTCGATGTCGGAAACGGAGCCTGCGATGCGCTGCTTGAAGTTCCAGATGCGGGAGAAGGTCTTGCCGTAGCGTTCGAGGATAACGCGGTTATCCAAGATAAGGACCTTGCCAGAATCGGAATCGTTGCGCAAGAGGCGACCCATGCCCTGACGGAGTTCAATATAGGCTTCTGGGATAAAGTAATCCTTGAAGAAGTTCTTGTTTGCCGCCTTCATCTCGTTCGTGATGCCAGCGACAAGCGGATCTGTCGGATTCGGGAACGGGAGCTTCGTAATAACGAGCAACTTGAGCGCATCACCCGGGAAGTCCACGCCTTCCCAGAGACTCTGGCAACCCAAGAGGCAAGCGCCGCGTTCCTTGCGGAACATCGCCACGAGACCATCTAACGAACCATCGACATGCTGGCAGAGCAAGAGTTTGTTGCGTTCGGCAAATGCCGGGGCAAGTGCAGCCTGCGCCTTCATCATCGTAGCAACACTCGTAAAGAGCACCATCGTATTTTCTTCAATCGACGGGAGCACTTTCAAAAGCGTATCGTTCAAGGCATCGCCAAATTCCTGAGCCGAAGGCTTCGGGAGGAACTTTGCCACCATCACGGAACGGCGTTCGTTCACGTCGGATTGTTCAGTGTAAACGCGAACAAACGGCTGCTTGCTCAAACGCAAATTGTCCATGCCCATTTTCTGCAAGAAATACGTGAGGTCGGCCTGCACAGAGAGCGTTGCCGAAGTAAACGTTGCAGACTTGATCCACGGATAGAACTTTTCTCTCCAAATATTGCCGGAATGGAGCGGAAGCGCATGCAGCTTGATGGTATGCGGATTGAAAGGTTCTTCCATGTAGAAGACCCAATCATTGCGGCCCGCCTTCGTGACAAATTCAAAGTCCGAAATGAAGTGGCTGATTTCAGTCATGCGGCTATCGAGATCGCTCACGATACCCTTGAGGGCATCCATGTTCGCAGTCGCAGTGACAAGCTTTTCGGCAAAGCCACGCGCATTGGCGTACTGTTCGAGGAACGTTGCCGGGTCAGCTTCATATTCAGCGAGGATGCTATTCGTGTACGTAAAGCCGCTGCGGCCATTTTTCTGCTTGGCAAGCTTTTTACCAATCTTCATGAAGAAGCGGTGCAGAGCCTTTTCGGATTCGGCCAAGGCTTCAGAAAGCTTGTCGCAGAGCTCGTGGAGTTCCGGCTGTTCTGCGGGAATGCGGCTTGCAATTTCAGCAATGAGGCCATCGCCACCCGCTTTGGAAGGTTCGAGCGTTTTTGCAATATTTCTGAATCCAAAGAACGAGATGGAGCGGCCAAATACCTGGTTGCTAATTTCGGGCAAGCGGTGCGCTTCGTCAAAGACGATGTGTTCGTACGACGGGAGCAATGCAAAATCGAGCTGCAAGTCCGAAAGGAAAAGCGAATGGTTTACAAGCACCATGTTCGCATTCATGGCCTTGCGCTTTGCTATAAGCGCCGGGCAATCTCCGTGACACGAGTGATTTTCGCCGTTGCAGCAAGAGGCACTGCACGAAAGCTTGGACCAAAGCACACGATTGCGGCTCTGGCTAAAGGAATTGCATTCGTTGATGTCGCCCGTTTCAGTCGTGAGTACCCACGGAATAAGAGCCATGAAGGAATCGCGTTCTTCGGCGGAGAGGAGCGTTTGCGGGTGCATCAGCAATTCTTCGAACTTGCGGAGGCAAAGGTAATTGTCGCGGCCCTTCAAAATCGCGGGGCGGAGTTCGCCATTGTAAATCTTTGCAATCTGCGGAATAGACTGCGTCCAGAGCTGTTCCTGCAAAGTGCGAGTTGCCGTACTGATGAGCACGCGTTCACCCGTGATAGCCTTGTTTGCTGCGGTAATCAAGTACGAGAGCGTCTTGCCTGAACCGGTCGGAGCTTCAAGTACGCAGAGGCCACCCTTGTACATGTTGCGTTCCATGACCGAGGCAAAATCCTGCTGGTTGTGGCGCGGCTTGTAATCATCGACAACAAACGAGATGAATCCGCCTTCCTTGAAGAACTCGCTCACGCGCGGAGCCCTGGACTTGGGCAAAGCTTCCGGAGCAGGAGCGGCTGGCAACTTGTACTTCGGAGCAGCAAGCGTTTCGACGTTCGAAGTGAAAAGCGTCTCGTAGCCGGAGCCCTTTGCTACTTGAGAAAGAGCATCGTAAATCCACGGATCCATCGTAGAAATCTTTTCGAGAGCCTTCACGAACAGGCGTCCGCAAGCATCGGCATCAGGCAAAGCGCGGTGGGCGCGGCTACGTTCAATATTCAATTCCTGCACGAGCGTATCGAGACGATGATTCGGCACATCCTGGAACGCAATGCGGGAAAGCGTGAGAGAATCCCAGAACACATGGGCATCGTAAGAAATGCCGACCTTTGCAAAAGTCTGCTTGAGGAACTTGGAATCGAAAACCGCATTGTGGGCTACAATCGGAAGCTCCCCGATAAACGAGCAAATCTGCCCCGCAATCGTTGCAAAGTCCGAAGCGCTTTCCAAGTCGGCTTTGTTGATTCCAGTGAGCGTCTCGATAAAGGGGCGAAGCTCGGCAGAAGACGGCTTCACCAGAAAATCGAGATTTTCCTTCGGTTCGCCATTTTCAAAGCGAACAAGCGCGACCTCGATTATTTCGTCTTTTTCGAAATCGAGACCTGTCGTTTCCAAATCAAGCGCTACAAATGCTGGAATCTTTACCATCTTAATCCATCCTTTAAGGCAATGCCGGAAGGTTCGGCATCAGTTGTTCTAAATCATTCGGACCACTCTTGATCTTTAACGTATCAAGCGGAGCACGCCATGCAGAACCGTATTTGAAAGGCTGCAAGGAACCGCCACTTGGCAAATTCGAGCCCTCTTCTGCATAATAATAGTCAATAATGTAATCACCCTCAACGAGATCGTTAAAGGAAAACGCCCCATGAGCGGAGCACTTCGCATATTCAAAGTTTCCGGTTTCAACAGACTTGAGACGGACTATGGCACCGCCTTTAGCTTCAGGAATTCGGCCAACCATCGAAGCGAATTTCAACTTTGAAATCGATTCGAATACAAGTTTACTTTGATACTTTGTCTCAATTACGGTATCGCGGACACCATTGCTATCGGCCTTTGCCAATGTCGTATCACGATAGCCGCGCAGCAAGCTAAATTTGGAATCGGTCGGCCACGGGGCGCTACGTTCAACAGCATAGCGAATCGGATCGAGTTTTTTCACAGAAACCTGAGTCGTGTCCTTTCCTTCTACGATAAAGAACATGTCTTTCAGGGAATCCAGAACAGGCTTGTTGTAAATCACGACAAGAGAATCATCCGGAAACACATTCTTCGCCTTGCCAGTCGTTTTAACGGTCTGGATGGACGGAGCAAGCGTATCGCCTTCCATTTCTTTCCATTCAATTTCAGCGTAATTTCGGGCGGTATCTAACGCACGGTTCAACGAATCCCGACCAGTGCGGCAAAGGAACTTGTACAAGACTTCATCTTTCGGTTTCGGGTCAAAATAGAAACGCGGAGCATTGCCGGTCCCAAGATAAACCAATCTCGGGTAAAGTGTATCGCCAGAAGCCGATGTCATGTAACAGTTTGCCGTATCCGCAAACGACGAATCAAAATACACGGGACGCGTAAAGTTTGCTTCGAGCACATTTGCAAACGGTTGCGAAAGCGTCCCCATTTCCAAAAGCGACGAATCCTGGTCTGCAAGCGGGATCCACAATGTATCCCGAGTCGATTCATTCAGTTGCAGATCCGAAATCCAAACGCCAGCAAGTTCCGACGAAGGTTCAATCTTGTGATTGCCGTTTCCATCAACAAAGGCAATCACGCGATAACGCCCAGCTTTTAGCCCCGTAAACGTAAAGTTTCCAATGCTATCGGCAGCCGTGAGGTAAAGCGGTTCTTCCTTCGTGAGCATCGGGAGTGAATCCAGCACATGCGTAACCGTATCTCGATACTTTTCAAGGTAACGTTTAGATTCTCGATCCGGGCCCATCAAGTAAAGGCCTACGCTCGGGTAAGATTTTTTCCGAACAAGAGAATCCGGGACCATGACGCGGCCCGAAAGCGTAAGCGAATCGATCGTAGCGCCTGTCGAAAAAACAACCTGGAAAGGCTTAGCAAGGGCATTTCCTCGCAAATCCTTGATGCCGCCAGCAAACGTGACCGTGTACGTCGTTCCCGTATCGAGTTCGGCACGCGAATAGACTTCAAGCGTCTTGCCGTGAACCTCATAACGCAACTTCTTTTCGATCGGCGGCGAAATGGAAATGGCGCCACGCGGAATCGAAGCGTTAATCCACTCGTCAAATTCAAGTTTCACATAAAGCTCATTCGGATGGTTTGCAGTCTTTGGCGCAGGCAAGACTCCCGCCACACGAGGCGGAAGCTTATCTTCGGGGCCGCCTGTCGGAGCCACTTGCGTTGCACAAGCAGCGATCATCAGGCACGACGCCAAGAAATATGCCACACTCGAAAACTTCATTTGCTTCTTTACTTAATCAAATCAATAATCTTGCCGATACGAGTGAAACGAATACGGAACGGAATACGCCACCATGTGAGCGGATTTCCGAGAGCAAATTTTTCATCATCATTTTCAAAGGAGAAATAGATGATAAAAGCCTTTGCACGAATGTTGCGCAACGAAACCACGCCCCAATAACGGCTATCGGCGGAATTGTCACGGTTATCGCCCATCATAAAGAACTGCGGAGACTTGACAACATAGCGGTCAATTTTTTCCGAACCCAAGTAAAGATTGCGCTGAATTTCAAAATGGTTTCTTTCGATAACTTCCGAAGAATCCTGGGCAGGAACGACCACGTTCAGGCGATTCACATTACCTTCGAGGTCCTGAAGAATCGAGCCCTCGAACGACACATAGCTCACCGGGCGGGTCAAGCCGCTATTCAACTGCGGATCGCGAGGGTCTACCATCGGCAGAAATCCAATCTTTGCAAGTTCCCTGAAATAGCTGAACGGCATGGCACCGGACAACGTATCGCCAAGTGTAAGGCGTTGCTGGATCATCGTCTGGTTTCTCGAAAGCATCGCATTCAGCAAGAGACCGCGATCATTTTCGACAGGGAACTTAAAATCGTTGAACACGTAATTATTGCTTTCACGGCCATCACGCAAAAGGGAAAGTTCCAAACGCACTGTGGAATCCGGATTTTCCTGAGTGACGAGGGAACGTAGCCACCAAAGCTTGACCATCGAGAGCGAATCAACATACAGCGTATCGCCAACAGACGGAACTACAAATTCTTCAACTTCGTCTCTCGGCGAGAGCGTGCGGACACTAGCCGTCCACTTGCCAAATGCAGGGAGCGAATCCTGACGCTTGCCATTCAAGAAAAGCTTACCGCCATGAACCGCAACCGTATCGCCACTCACAGCGACGCAACGCTTGATGTAATCCTTCGGACCATCGGCGTAATGCACAATATGCGGCTGGCCTTTTTCGGGAGAATGGTCCCAATAGTAATTGCCCAGCATGAGCGCGTTGAACAAGTGCGTATAGCGCTTGGGATTGTTATCAGGATATTCCGGCTCGCCCGGGTAGCGGAAAATAACGACATCACCATGTTTCGGTTCGGCATATCCCGGGAACTTCTGGTTCGAGAACGGAATCGGGGAACCGTAGGTAAACTTGAGGCCGAGCAAGAAATCTCCCGTCTTGAGAGAATCTTCCATGGATCCACTCGGAATCTGGAACGCCTGGATGACGTACTGGATAACGATCAAAGCAAGGACAACAGGGACAACAATTTCGCGAGTAAACGATTTCAAAAACTTTTTAGCTGATTTTTTTTCAGGTATCTGTTCCATCAGAACTCCAAATTACAAACTCTTAACGGTTTTTACGAAATTGCGGCTTACGGTAATCTGTGTGCGGTTCTTGTCGCGCAGCACAACGCACAGGCGGCCAGCATCGGTTTTGCGAATTTCAGCGATGTAATCAATGGCAACGAGGTGCGCACGGTGGACGCGGACAAACTGACGCGGATCGAGTCGCTTCTCGAGTTCCACAAGCGTCTGATCAATCACGTACTGCGATGTCGTGGTATAGGCGGTTGTGTACTTTTCCTCGCTCTGGAATCGAATCACTTCGTCCATATTCACGAGCAAAATGCGGTCCGACTGTTTCACTTGCAATCTCTGCATGTAAAGACTGCTCGCGCTCATCATTTCCTTGAACTTGTCCCACGAGAAATCTGCCGGAACGCCCTGACCGCTTTCGTGCGGCATGCGTTTACGGAGTTTCGCCATTGTCGATGCAAGACGTTCGGGGTCAATCGGTTTCAAGAGGTAATCGACTACATTTTCTTCGTAAGCACGGAGAGCAAAGTTATCGTAAGCAGTCGTAAAGACGATAAGCGGAATATCGTCTTCATTGAGCGTTTTCAAGACTTCGAATGCATCCATGTCCGGCATCTGGATATCAAGGAAAACGACGTCCGGATCGAGTTCATGGATCTTTTCAATAGTCTGCGTCCCAGAGGACGCCTCGCCAAGAATTTCTATTTCGTTCGAATACGTTTCGAGCAAGGAGCGCATGCGCACGCGAGCTAGAGGTTCATCATCGGCAATCAAGGCTGTAAACATATATTCTCGCTCTTACTTTTTAATCTTTTTATAAAAACGCACCATCACAGCCTTCATGCCATCGGCATCGCGATAGATCTCGCCCGACTTCATAAAAGCCAAATTCCCAACCCTATCACGCTTAAACGCCCAATGAATGGTATTGTCCGAAAGATTCATCTTCACGATGCTATCGGCAAACACAAACGTTCCGCGAAGCGTATCCACCTGCACAGAATCTTTCAATGTCGTTTGGACCACCTGAACCTTGCCATCATTGAACAAGTCCATATCGACGCCACGTTGGTTGCAGTCATCGCACGGCAAACGCCCTGAATAAAAGCCAAAAACATCCGCAGGGATTTCCACGGGCGGCAACTCAGGAAGCGGCTCCGATTTTTCTTCGGAACAAGCTACAAAAAGTCCGCAAAGCATTGCGGTTAGCGCATAGGCATACTTCATGCATAATAATCTAAAAAATTTCAAACAAGGCCAAAGGAACTTTGCTTTAAAAACCAGTGGAATAGACTAGTCTAAAGCCAAGAGTCACCTTTGAATGGGCTGGATCAAGCTTTTCGCGTTCTTTAGGGTCCAGTGCAGTTACCTTGTCTGACCAACCGCCACCGCGTACAATGCGGTATTCACCCTTTTGAGGCCCCGTGTAATTATCGCTATTATTTTTCGGATAAGCGTCATACCAGTCATTTACCCATTCGGCAACGTTACCGGCCATGTCGTAAAGACCAAAGTCATTCGGGATTCTTTTAGCGACCTCATCCGGGCCTACAGTTTGTCCATAGTAAGCATATTTGGAAGCCTCATCGGTATCCCAGTAATAAGTTGTCGTTGTACCACCATGAGCCGCAACTTCCCATTCGTTTTCGGTCGGGAGGCGGATGGCGGAAGCCAAGTAATTTATTTCCAGGTCCACTAAAATTGAATCACTAGTAATAGACTTGTAGACATAAGCCGTATCAAGCCCGGCAAGCTTCGATACAGCATTGCAGAACAGGGCAGCTCGATACCAGCTCACATTGGAAACGGCGCGATCTTCACCAGTCTTCGACTGCTTCGGCAAACCGTTCATGACAAATTCATAGTTCTTTTGGGAGACTTCCGTTGTTGCAATAGAAAATGAATTTACGCCAAAAGGCTTTCCACCACGTGAAATTACCGCTTTGGGAATTTTCACCCAATCGAACATGCCCAAAATCGTGGGGTCCACATGCAAAGTATCCTTACTTGAAGAGGATTTCGCTACAACGCTCGATAATTTACCTGTATCAATTGGAGTTATCGAGCTACCGTCAACGGGATCGCCACTCGCCGTACACGCTTCAAACGAAAGCAACGCAATCGTTAAAAAAGCTACCGGCAGATAACGGAACATGAACCGTTTTGAACGCATAACTCGCCCTCCATTTAAAGCTAGCGGACTACCCCGACTCGATAAAGCTTCTGCTTCGTCTTGCCACTTTCGAACTTGACTTTGAGACGTGCCGTATAAACGTCACTGCCGAGAGCACGCAAATCGAGGTTCGCCTGATTCGTGCCAGCAACGCCATCCGGAATGTCCGTCTTGAACACACACAAGCCCGTAATGTCGTACAATTCGAGATTCACCGACTGCGGTTTTGCGCCAAGTTCCATGCGCACTTTCGCTTCGCCACCGCGAACCGGGTTCGGGAAAATAAAGAAGTCCTTGATTTCGTCCACAGCCTTTGCTTTATCGGCATCACCAAGAAGAGATGCATCGAAAAATCCCGTACGTTCATTGCCACCAGCAGGGAACGTCCAAGCGGAAGCAGCCTTTTCGGCACCGCTAGAAGCCTTGTCCAAGCGGAACGCCGTAACAGAGTTTCTATGGAACGCATAAAGCTCAGGACCTTTAGATTTCTTGACTGCATCCGTCACGAAAATGCTCATCGGCTGAATCTGAGAAGTCGAATCAAGCACTTCATAGCTGCCCGCTGCAATCGGGAACCGGTCTGCAACACGCTTGCCAGCCCCTGTATATGCATAGACAAGACCGTCATTGGATGGCACAAGGATTTCAGGGAGTTTATCGCCAGTCACATCGACAATCAGCGGATCACTGTGGAATCCGACAATCGGCTCGCCACGAGTAATCGTCACCGGGAAGCCCTTTACCGGAACACCAAAACGGTCGAGTGCGTAAACCAGATTGTCGCCGAGGAATACAATTTCTGGATAACCGTCATCGTTGATATCGCCAAGTGCAATACCGGAAACTTCATCCTTGAGACCGCTCGTGCCTGCAGCACCGCGCTTGTAGACACGGTTCCACAGCGTGTTCACTTTGCCGTCATCGTTCAACTTGAATGCAGCCACTGTACCACGGCTACCCACAATTACAGGTTCATTTTTACCGTCCCTGTCCAGGTCCGTGCAAGCAATGCGGAAATATTCGCCCTTCGTATTCGCAACGGCTTTAGAGCGGCCAGAGACAGCGCCCGAAGATTGGACCAGTAAAATTTTACCATCCGTACCGACCACAGCCATAAGTCCTTCACCCGACTTCTGCGGGCAATACGCCATGTCCTCCGCCTTAAAGTCCGATTCCTTCCAAGCAGACACTGCTTTCGGCCATTCGAGAGCGCCATTCGAAAGCGTTGCCTGATTCACGCCATCTTCAAAAAGAACCCAAATTTTTCCATCTGTAATAACCGGTCCCGCGACCGCTCCCGACATCTTGTAGGATTCCGATGTTGGAATTCCGCTAGCAAAGCGAGTCTTCACAAGTTTATTCGTATGCAAGCTATAGACATCCTTGCCATCGCTAGCCATACCGACAAAAGATCCGAAACTCGGCGCCACGCGGTAAAGCGGAACCTTTGTAGACGAATTCTTCTGCGATACAAGTTTCTGCACAACAGACGTATCGGACATGAACAACGAATCGCCAAGTGCATTCATTGCCTGGAGCGTTCCGTCTTCAGAAGCAAACACAATCGTCTTGCCGGTTTCATCATCTTCGTTATCGATGAACACGGCACCACGAACAGCGTTTGGAAGGCCCACGTTGCGCGGGAACTTCGAATTTTCGATACTTCCGTCATCAATGCTGATTGTCACGCGGATAACCGGAGCGGCAAAGTTTATAACGCTATCACCCATGAACGCATTTGAAGTCTTTTCGATACGCGCTTGTTTCGGAATATCCACAGAAATCTTGATACCGGTATAGCCGCCCTGCGTCGTTGCCGTATTCGCATAACCCGTCGGCAAAATCGTCTTGACCGTATCGAATTTCTTGGACTTTGCATAGCGTAAATGCGGAAGCAAATCTGCACCGCTACCATAATCGTAAGAATCTTCGCCAAGCGCATTTTTGAAAGTTTTACCAATGCTTAAAACGCCATCGGATTCCACAAGCGAAAGGCCATACTGATGGTCGCGATATTGTTCACCACCCCAGCGGTTTGCAACACCATACTGAGCCGTTTCACGCAAATACCAATCATTGACCTTCCACACGGCAATGCCGCTTGCCGGAAGTCCCGCATCAAAGCTGCTTGTGCCAAGAACAAGACCTTTAGCCTTTTTCTTGTTATAAGAGCACTTTCCCCCGGTACAAATGCTATCCTCGAACACCGTGTAAAGGCTATCTACAATAAGGGAGCGCGTATCGGTCGTGTCATTATTGTCTTTTGCTTCACCGAGATAAACATCCACCGTTCCATCTTTTTTCCAAGAACGCTGGCGATTTTCAATCAAAATATATTCACTTGCACTCAGAGGGACCTTCACGATTTCGGTACCGAGACCGCTACCCGCTGCAGCAATATCGACAGTCACCGGATGCCCCGCCGTAGGGCGCACTTCCTTGACCTTCGACCAGCCCATGTAAACGCGTTCCCACGCTGCAGGCAACACCGGGAAAAATCCGTTGCCAGCATTATAACCTGCAAAATCCATCATGTCGAAATAACCGAGGCGCGAAATTCCCTTGATATCATCGAACGTATTAGGCATTCCAAGTTCGCGACCAATCTGGTTTACGACGATACCATTAATGCCCCAGTTGAGCTTATCCTGCGAAGCCGTTTCGCTCACGACCATGACGCTACGGAGCGTATCGATTGCCGCCCCTTTCAAAACGATCCCGTTATCCATGGAATCCGCTGCAATGACAACTCCCGGGAGAGTATCGGGCAAATAAACCCAATCGTTCCTTGAAATATGGACATCATAGAAATCACCCGGAGTATCAGCCCCCTTCATCCCCATACTGCCACCGTCAACCAAACGGCTAGCACCCGCATGAGCAATCATGTAAACGCGCTTTGTATTTGGATTTTTAGAAAGAGGTATATTAAACGGAGACGCACCGGACTTGTGCGCGGCCATCACGGCATCATAGACGAACTGCAAGTAATCGCGGCTACGGGCCTCGTCGAACTCGGCCGTCTTTTCGCCCTTCATCTTCTGCGTGCGATTATAGTCGATCATCGGTTTGTCAAGCTTATACGCCGTTTTCCCATTTTCGGGGAACACGTTCACCTTGATAAAAAGTTCACCACCGCTCGCCGCCTGGTAGTAGGCATTGGCAAATTCAAGATGCTTTCTCCAATAATGATTACTTCCGCGGCTCCCAGACGGATCCAGATTGTACGTTGCCGTATCGGAATCGAAAGCACCCGTACCCGTTGTTAGCGAGTTGTTCGGGGATTCTTCTTTAAACTGCACGCGCAGCACAAAAACATCGAGCGTATCCACAGCATGCGCCAAAGAGAACACGCCTAAAAACAATGCAAAAATCTTGGCATTCAACTTCATGGTTAGAATTTACAAAAGTAGGAAGTAAGAAGTAGGAAGCAGGAAGTCAAAAAACAGCTGCTAATCAGTACATTCATCATTTTTTCACTCCTCCCCGCCTACATGCTAAAAAAAGCGGAACTTTAGTCTTTAACTGAATGAACATTTGTTCACTATAAAAATATACAAACAAGAAAAACGTTTGTCAAGAGGATTCTTCACCAAATTAATAATTTGCATTTTTATTACAAAATCCTTCATTAATTCGCAATAATTTATATTGACGCGAAACAACATCACCATATTCACACTACAACGTAAAAAATCATTATGTTCAGCATCAACTGCCTAGAAATTACAGTTCCCAAAAATACATGGAAAGAAAATAAGTCCTTATACAAAAACCTTGTTACCAAAAACGATTATCTCCTATTTCTAAAAAAACACAGAACAATGGCGGGGTTTAAAAAACGATTCTTTTTTAACGATTTTTATAAAAAAGAACAATATGGTGATTTAGAAATAAATCCAAATCGCGCACTGCCCGAAAATTTCTTTGGCAACAATATCAATGTTCAAGCTATTGTCGGAAAAAACGGCAGTGGGAAAAGTACGTTGATGGATTTGATGTACATGGCGATTAATAATTTTAGTTACCTATTCGATAGAGGAAACGAACGACCCGGTGCCGGAGATCTACTATACACAAAAAGCATATACTTAACTCTCTATTTTTCAATAGACAACAATGTACACATTCTTTCGTGCAAAGGCGATGTAATTAAATTAGATGAATTGCTCTTAGAAATCGATAAGAATCCCAATGGATACGAAAACAAAGATGAGAGATACAAGGGCATTCCCGATGAACTATTGCCGATCAAATTAAAAGATTTCTTCTATACCATAGTTTCAAACTATTCAATGCAATCTTTTATTTCATCAAATTATGTATGTGATGCATTCGTACATAAAAATGAATTTGATGGAAATCAATGTGATCTTGAATCATACGGCTGTTGGATTGACCCTATTTTCCATAAAAACGATGGTTACAAAAGATCCATAGTACTCAATCCTTATCGTGAGAACGGCGATATCAAAATGGAACGAGAACAGAATCTTTCAAAGGACCGATTTATCGCCTTAACAGTCAAGGACAAAAATTTAGACGATGCATACTCTCTTGAAAACATAAAATATTCTCTATCCAAGATAAAGGATTCCGATTTAATTAAGTATTTTATGCAAACATTTTTACACAAAAATGGAAAAAACTTCGTAGATTACCTAAAATCAGCTTTCCATCCTGAAAAAGACTTAGATGATAAAATATCTAGTGATGAAAGACTCAAATGTATGGTAGATTTTTATAAATTCAAAATTTCAGACAAATCACCATATGAAAAAAAATTGTGCTTACTCTATTTATATAGAAAAATATGCAAAATTATTCAGACATACACGGAATACCATGACGAATATGCTACTTCTACTCCATTTTATATAAATGGAGTAAATGCAGGAACAACTATAAACAAAGCAAAGACTGACGAATTACTAAACACCATAAAGAACAGACTCACTCACATTGAATTAAAAGCACAAAGAGCTATCAAATTTCTGGAACTAGATGACAATATAATTCAAAGTTTATTGGCCATAAAAACATTCGATATTGAGGACTATTTAAAGGTCTTTTCAGACTACTCTCCCGATAGCAATCTAGATTACATAATAGAACATTTGCCGCCATCAATATTCGATAAAGAGATTACGCTAAAAAACAAAAAAAACAATTCAATTGTCAACTACAAGCAATTGAGTTCTGGGGAACATCAAAAACACCAAACTATATCAACCCATTTATATCATCTAACAAATCTGATTTCTGTACAAAAATCAAATGAAACTAGCACAAAAAAAACGCTTGCTTATAAATACGTAAATCTTGTATTCGACGAAATTGAAATATGTTTTCATCCTGAATATCAAAGATCCATGATCAACACTTTGCTGCAAATGTTGATTGCAAGAAAAATGAATATTAATTGTACAATTAATATTTTTGTAGTGACTCATTCACCATTCATCTTATCAGATATTCCCGCAAGCAATGTCTTATTTTTAGAAGATGGAACACAAAATGTATCGAAGAACAAGAAAACTCTCACATTCGCTCAAAACATTGGCGAAATGATGTATGATTCCTTCTTTATGAAAAAGACTATTGGAGATTTCGCAGAAACCAAGCTAAAAGAATTGATAAAATGGAAGCAAGGTAAAAATTCGTCTATGTCTAAAAAAGAAGCCGATGACATACTAAATACAATCGGCGATCCGGTTATTAGAAGTTTGATTGAAGAAATAGAAAAAATCGAGGTTTCTGATGATTAAGATTGCAATTGCAGAAGAAACTCTAAAAGATATTGAAGACAAGCACTGGAAATGGTTTAAAACTCATTTAAAAAGAACATATTCTTCAAAATACGAATCAGAACGATCGTTTATTTTAAATAAATTAAAAATCACAGAAGATGAATTAGAGAAAATAATTAAAGACAAATCTTTTCTTTTTGAAATTCAAAAAAGGATTGGAATAATAAAAAGAAAGGAATTACCCAAAGAAGTAAAACACGATGAACCTTTGGAATACCTTGAAGGTATCCAACATAGTAATAAAACAATCGATCGAATTGAAAAATTTTTTTCTTATGATTATTTTGAAAAAGCTGAAGGAAAGTGGACTATATACGAATTATGTTCAAAATTAAATATAAATGTATGCCCATATTGTAACCGTCAATACATATTCACTGTAGGTTCGGCAAAGGAAAAAAGAACTCGACCTGAAATAGACCATTTTTTCCCTAAAGCATTATACCCATATTTGGCCTGTTCTTTATATAACTTTATTCCGTCCTGCCATATCTGCAACCATAGCAAAAGTGACGATGGCGAAAACATTATCTACCCTTACGATGAAGATTTCGGTAAGGATTTTCCTTTTCGTGTTAAATTCGATAAAGATTCAGGAGAATCAGATAATCTTGTAGACATAAAAAATGCCCATGTTTTTTTTGGAAAAAATAATTGTAGAGGACTCAAATCAACCATTGACGAATGCCAAGCATGTAAGCGAAAACTGCCCAAAATTAAAGCATCTTTAAAAACTTTTCATCTAAAAGACATCTACAATGAGCACAAAATCGATCTCAAAGATCTTTTTGATCGCTACCGCAACTATTCAAAGCCTAAAATCGACGAGATAACAAAACTTATTCTAAAAGAAACTCTTGACACGAGTGGTTTACATCTAAATGATGTACAAAAAGAGCAACTTTATAAAAGAGTTGTTTCAACATACACCAAGCGCATAAAAAGAACCATTCTCGGCCTCCCTCTCGGTGCCGAAGGCAAAGAATATCCGCTTCGAAAGTTCAAGGAAGATATCATCAAACAATTAGATGAAACGGCGAGGAATATGAAAAAGTAAGTAGATTCCCAGATAGGACCGAGAATAACGCATTCCGCGGCAGTGTACGGCAGCACGTGCCGCGCATTTGTTCTGCTGACGGTGCCTTTTGCTTAAATCTGCTGGTAGCTTCGCGGAATGTTGAGGCGCCAGGTGCCGGAGCCAAAAGATTTTCCACGGGTCACGCGTCTCACACGGAGTTCGAGGAACTGTTCTGATTCACGGACAAATGAAATTTTAGAGGGCGTTTTGGCGCCAAAGAATTCTTTATATTCTTCGATAACGATCTTTTCGGTTTTACCATCGCGGCCAAGCGTTTCGAGCCATAGCACTTCGCCGTCCTTTTCGGCATAGGTATAACGGCGAGTCAGCGCATCGCGGGCTTCATGAATTTTAACCACGGCGGAATCGGCAAGTACGGAATCGCGCACCGAGATTTCTTCGAGATTTTCAGGGATTACACGGCCTTCAAATAGCCCTGCAACTTGATGAATATGCACGAGCGGGAGCGAAGGATCGTTCAAGAGTCCGACCATGTAGCCAGCCCCCTTCACGTACAATTTCTCGGTCGGGAACACCATCTGCCAGCCCTCTTCAAGCCAAAGGAGCGATGCAACGCCAATGCCTAGCGAGCCTGTGAGTTCCATGCGGTAGCGCTTGCCCGGCACCGAGAACAGCACAGCATCCAAGTCCTGAGACTTTCCATCTGGCGAATAAATCGTGAGCGAAAATAGAGCTTTTAGGCTATCGGCAGGAGCTTCAGCGCTTTTAGCAACAGGCGCTGTCGAAGGCTTTCCACCGGTACAGCCGGCCAAAACGCAAGCCATCAATAGGAGAAAAACAAGTCCCCGTAAAAAGGCGCCATTTTTCACAACCGCCATGACCATACAAACCTACTTCTTTTTGCCAAAGAACTTTAAGGCAGCAGGGTGCTTGGGATTCATCTTCAGCAAATTCCTGTAAGACTTGCGAGCTTCCTTTTTCATGCCCAGCGCATCCTGGATTGCGGCCAAGTGTTCCCAGAACACATCATCACGGCTCATCTTCTTGTGGTCAATCAGCTGCATGGCCTGATACGCTTCGTCAAAACGTCCCAAGCGGTACAAGCCCCAAGCTTTGGAATCCAAATACGCGTCTTTGCCTTCGCCATCCTTTTCAAGCGCGAGCGCTTCAAGCACAAGCTTATAACCTTTCTCGAGTTCGGCTGCGGAACGGTTCATCTCAATGAGCGAATAGCCATAATAATTCAGAGTCGAAGCACGTTCATGCGGGTTAAAATCGTTCAGCTTGATTAGCGTTTCGAAATGGCGGAAAGATTCGTCATAGCGTTTGAGGCGTTCCAAGTTCATGGCCATGGAAAGGCGCACTCGGCTATACGAAGAATCCTTGGCAAAGAAAATTTCAAGCATCTTCTGCGCTCTGGTACGGTTATCAACCGCACGGGCGCTCTTCGCGGAATCAGAACGCAAATCTTTTTCAAGTTCCAAAGCCTCACCGATGAGCGCTCTCGAATAAATATCCAGAACCTGCAGATACTTGATCATCGCCTCGTTTTTCATCTGCACGAGATTTGTAGAATCCACAACGCCTGGGAGCGGTTTCCAAGTTTCCCAGAAATGCATGAGCGAATCAAGCAACGGGAACGCCTTGTCGAATTTATCGGCAAGCGCATATACGGATGCAAGCAGCATTCGAGTATCGCCGTTGCTCACGGAATCCGATTTTTCGGCATACTTAATGGCCTGACTGTAATTTTGTTCGCTCGCAAAAATATTCACGAGCCCAAGATAGGCGCGATTTGCATATTTCGGTTGGCCCTGCAATTTATCTACAGAAGCGAGCAAATGTACTTTCGCGCTGTCGCGCATGTCCATATCATATTCGTACTGGCCGATAAAGCACAAAACCGCAGGCGTACGCACGCCATCTTCATAATACTTCTTTCGGGCGAACGCATAGGCACTGTCTCCCGGCATCGCAGAAAGCACCATAATCGTCATCTCTTCATCTTCGGGCTTCGCGCTTGTGAGCGTATCCGCAATGGCGATCGCTTCCTTAAACCGCTTCATCGCCATGAGTCCGCGCATTTTCTGCAAGAGCAACTGCTTATCGCCAGTGGCATCATGAGCCTTCCCGAAAAGATCTACGACCGCAGAATCACGCCCCATATCCAACAACAGCGAAAGCTGACGCTGGAACAAAGTCGAGATGTAATTGACTTTCGGCAAAAGCAAGTCATAAATACGGACAAGTTCCTTTTCATCGCGGACCGCTTCGAGGAAGAGGCTGTAATCGTAAAGAAGTCCCATGTCCTGATAGCGCGAGGAATCAAGGCCGAGCACAAAGTACTTCCGGCAAGAATCCGTTTCGCCCGCTTTCACATAAAGGCGAGCAAGTAAAGCATACTGAGCCGCCGTGCGTTTACCCCTGAGTTTCGAAGCCTTTTTCGCTTCAACGAGGGCAAGCGAATCTTCGCCTGCAGCAACCAGACGTTCGGCAACACCAAAGCCCAAATAACGGCTTGTCGGGTCCGCCTTGTATGCCTGTTTCCAGAAGAAATCAGCCTGGCGCTGTTCGCCACGCATTTCCATGTTTTTCGCAAGGAAGAAAAATTCGTGTGCAGCTTCAAGGTCCACTTCGACCTTGGGCTTTTCTTGCTTTTCCTCCACAACCTTCTGGATAATTGCAGAGTCCACAGCAGTCAATGTTGGGGAATCAGCTACAGTCTTTTTCGCAGGAGCGGAACTACAGGCGCAAAAAGCGGCCATACCCAAAGAAAGCACCCATGAAAAAAAGACATGACGCATCAAAAACTCCCTAAAAAAACTAGTCGGCAATAATAAAGTTCACACGCGTACCCGGCTTTAGATAGTCTCCATATTTCGGGGACGTTTCAATAACGGAACCGGGACGAGCGCCATCTTCGCTCTTTTGACGTTTGACGGACCCCACCTTGAAACCAAGCCTATCCATTTGCGGATAAACTTCGTCCATGAGGATTCCTTCGAAATTGGGGAGCAATATTCTACCTGTCGTCATGCCAGCAGAAATCACGACCTTCACCGTATCGCCAACACGAACAGTATCGCCTGCAAGCGGAATCGTGCGA
Organism: uncultured Fibrobacter sp.; assembly: GCA_946407235.1. GTDB lineage: Bacteria > Fibrobacterota > Fibrobacteria > Fibrobacterales > Fibrobacteraceae > Fibrobacter. Next base: position 33,893 of record CAMJNF010000008.1, read on the forward strand.
ATCACGGCGCCACGAGGAATACTTTGGTGAGCACCTCTGACAATTTCGCCCTGAACAAGACCTGCACGGGCAAGCGAAATATCGGCTTGCTTTTGGCTCTTGCCACGCAAATCCGGAATAATCACCTTACGGAGCCCGAGGCTCTTGGTGAGTTTTACTGTGCGACCGATCTTTGCGGTACGCCCCGCTTTGGGCATTTGCACAAGCACCATGCCAGCCGGCACTTGAGAACTGTAACGGCCTTCCTTTATCCATTCGTACTTGAAGCCAGCTTCCGTCAATGCGGTTTCCGCGGCTTTTTCAGAAAGACCTTCAAGATTCGGCACTTTGCCTGTACTCGCGAAAGCCCCTGCAAATGCAGGCATCAAAAGCTTATCGACCATAAAGACAAGCGCAATTACAACAACAACCCAAATGACAAAAGCCTTGAAAATTGCAGTTTTTCGTACCTTGTTCCAAAGCGACTTTATTTTATTCATAACAATTCTTTTTAGAATCAACCTTTAGTTGCTTTTTCCTGAAGCATGTCTTCGTCAAAAATGACGATATCCTTGCCGGTCATAGCAATGGCGTTTGTTCTCACCAACAAGGAGCAAATGCGGCTAACCGTTTCACGAGTCGTTCCAGACATGTCAGCGAGCTGTTGCTGCGTCGGGCGATTGTGGATAACAGTCACCATGTTTCCGTTGTCCGTATGGATGCGGACACCGCGTTCCTGCATCAAGTTGAGGAGCGTCCCTGCTACGCGGCCAGAAACAGACATGGTCGAAAGGGAACCGATCTGCTTGTTTGCCTTGCGGAGCCTCTTGCAAAGTTCGCTCATGAGAGCCATTGCAATTTCGGGAGTCTTGCGAATCAAGCTGAGGAAAGATTCACGGTGAATGACAAGCAAAGTCGCATCAGTCACCGTGCGGACGGAGGCAGACCGGGGTTCGCCGTCGATAAGCGACATTTCCCCGAAAAAGTCTCCACGTTCAAGGAAAGACAAAATGGTTTCACGACCGTCGATGCCCGTCATGTAGACTTGCACGGATCCAGTGGCGATTAAGTACAAAGCCTGCACAGAATCGTCACCTTCCAAGACCACAGTCTCATCACGATTGAGGTTTTTTACGACCACCAAGTTGGCAATCAAACCTAACTGTTCTTCATTGAGCTCCGAGAAGAGTTCAACTCCCTTCAATAAATCAACTGCGGATGTATCCATTTTACTTTCCCCTTTTTTTTGTTTTAGTCGAGATCTACGACGATACTCTGGTCGCGCTTGGCACCGATAGAAACCATGCCAATTTTCACGCCCACGAGTTCCGCCATGCGATACAAGTACTTCTTGGCGTTTTCCGGAAGTTCATCGAACTTGCGGCACTTGCTCGTATCGCACTTCCAACCCGGCATTTCTTCGTAGACCGGCGTGCAACGGCCGACCTTGGACAGCTGGTTCGGAATGAGATCGAGCTTTTCGCCATCGCACATGTAGTGCGTGCAAATCTTGATGGTGTCGAACGTGTCGAGCACGTCGAGCTTGGTGATAGCAAGGTGAGTGAGACCATTCACAACCGTAGCCTTGCGGACAACCGGAGCGTCGAACCAACCGCAGCGGCGGTTACGACCAGTCGTTGCACCGAATTCGTTACCGATATTGCGGAGCTTGTCGCCCGTTTCGTCCAAAAGTTCCGTCGGGAACGGACCGTTACCAACGCGGGTGGTGTAAGCCTTCACGACACCGACAACCTGGTCGATCGTCGTAGGACCGATACCTGCACCGCAGCTTGCGTAACCGGCAACAGTGTTGCTGGAGGTCACGAACGGGTAAGTACCCTGGTCCACGTCGAGGATTGTGCCCTGGGCACCTTCGAACACAAGGCGCTTGCCTTCCTTCACGGCCTTGTAGAGCATTTCGCTTACGTCGGCAACGAACGGCTTAATCTTCTGGCCGAGTTCGAGGTAGTCCTTGATGACCACTTCCGGGTCGATTTCCGGGACATCGTACATCACCTTGAATTCTTCGTTGTGGACCTTGGCCATGGCTTCGACGCGCGGACGGAGTTCACGTTCGTCCATGAGGTCACCCACGCGCACGCCAATGCGGTTCACCTTGTCGCTGTAGCACGGGCCGATACCGCGGCCAGTCGTTCCGATAGCAGCCTTGCCAGCCTTCTTTTCCTTGGCCTTGTCCAAGGTAGAATGGTACGGGAGCACGACGTGTGCGTTGTTAGCGATGAACAGACGACCTTCCGGGTTGATGCCCTTCGTGTGGAGGTCTGCAATTTCGTTCAATGTCTGGATTGGGTCAAGCACGACACCGTTACCAATGACGCAAATCTTGTCCGGGTGCATAATACCCGAGGGAATCAAGTGGAAGACGA
>CAMJNF010000009.1 GCA_946407235.1 uncultured Fibrobacter sp.
GTCGTGCCAACGGTCTTCTACAATTTTCGGATTATAACGAGTTTCCATTTCCATAGTGGGCACAAAGATAGAAAAGTAGGAAGTAGGAAGTAGGAAGTAGGAAGGAGAATGTAGCGGGAAATGCTATGAAAAATGCAGGACGGAATGCGTCGCTTTTCTATGTGAATGCGGATATTATGCGATTCACATATCTTTAGCAGAAATACGATATCTCGTTAAAGAATTCCGTCCATTTTTTTACAACCTCTTCATTACGTGCCTCGATAATTCGGAGAATGTTCTGCAAAACATGCGGGTTGATATGCGAATTATTATGAGCCAAGAGGCATTTCCCAGCCTTCGTAATCCAAATTTTAGTTGCGTTTGCAGAAGGCGTGCCTTCCGACACATGGATGTGAATTGGTTCTAATGGATTATTCTCGTTAGACCAGAAATAAACCCAAAATGATCCGATCTTAAAGATTTGCGGCATTGCTAAACCCGCCTTTCTGAGAGAATTCCATTATCAAATGAGCCGTAGACTCAATCACTTTCTTATAGCGATCGATTTCCTCATCTGAAAAACCGAATATATCTTCCCATGTATAGGAGGGTAAATAGCATGTTGCCCGATGGAAGCCGTCTTTTGCGTCGGGCTTCTCAATGTACACCTTGACGCGACCGTCCTTTCCCATTTCGGAATGGACTATTTCAGCGTTATCGTCAAGTGTCATGAATGGGTACATCATATTGCTTACGGGCAATATAACTTTTTTCGGCCTATCTTGGCTAGTAGTCATTTTTTTGATTGGATGGGGAAAGCGTTAGACTTTCGCTACGCTCAAGTCTCAACTGTTCGGCTCGGTTATGACAGCTTGCGAGCAATCTGTCGCAACGCTCGCCTTATACAGTTGTCCCCTGATTGCAGCCGCTACGCGTCTTCCATCACCCCTTCGAGCGGGGCGCTCAGTCGCCGCGCCCCGCAACGCCCCGGGCTTTTATTTCACAGAAAGTGTAATTATGTGTGTTTTTCTTATTATTTTTATTGGGAACTATCAGACGGAAGAATGTTATGGATGTTGAAGAATTTGAGCAAAAAATTAGAGAAAATGAATATTCGATATTGGGGGGAATAGCTGGATTTATAAGCCTTGTGCTTTTTATATGTGTGTTTATATCGGAAGATGTTCCTACTGGAATAGTTCGTTTTGGGGCTTTTCTAATTTTTTTATTGATTTCAATTCATTTGCTCAGAAAAAAGAATATCAAATTATCTGAAAATTCAAAAATTGAAAAAAATGACAAGTTTATAGATTTGAAAGCATTAAAGAACTCTCTCATTCCTTCACAAAAGAGGCTTTTTGATGATGCTTTGTGGATTCATCGAATTTATGAAAGAATATCCTTAAATAAAACATTCCGTCAACGAGTTGCTAAAGAAATCCATATTTCAAATAATCTGAATCCGTCGGAAGATTTTTCTATAGATGATATTCTTGTATTAGTGATTTGTGCGGATTTACTGCATGTCCAAAAACAGTTGGGGCATGATTTTGATTATGGAAATAATGAAAGCTGTGGATTACTTTATTTTATAATTGGAAATGCTATTGCTGATGCAAAAGGCGATGATAAATGGGATCAAAAAGAAATTCAATCGTACTTTGGTGATCGAGAGAAAAAGGGACGCATTTTAGATTTTGTTATTTTTATAGAACAGATTGAATCAACTTATAAAGACAAAGGAATACTCTCTTTAGTTTATGCTTTGGCGCCGACTAAAGAATTTAAAGACCAATTCAAATCAGCTTTATGTCAGTATGCCACAACAATTGCAGAAATAGATGGAAATTGCACGGTGCAAGAGAATTTGTGGATTGAAAAATTAAAGGCGTGGGATGGGCTTGTTGAAAATAAAAGTAATGCTCAATTAAATGATTTAATCGGACTTGACTCTGTCAAAAAAGAAATTTCCACTTTCTATAATTTTCTGTCTTTACAAAAGAGACGTGAAATGCAGGGATTGCCTTTGCCGACAACGTCATATCATTGTGTTTTTACAGGTAATCCGGGAACGGGTAAAACAACTGTTGCTCGCATTATGGCTGGTTTTTATAAAGATCTCGGTATTCTCAAAAGTGGTCATCTTGTTGAAGTTGATCGGTCAAAACTTGTTGCCGAATATGTTGGTCAGACTGCGGTTAAAACAAATAAAGTTATTGATGAAGCTTTAGATGGAGTCTTGTTTATTGACGAAGCGTACACTCTAGCAGGCGATGGCAATGATTTTGGAAAAGAAGCTATAGATACACTTTTGAAGCGTATGGAAGATGATCGAAAACGTCTTGTTGTTATTGTCGCTGGTTATACTAATGAGATGAAAAATTTCATTAATTCTAATCCCGGCTTGCAATCCCGGTTCAATAGGTATATTAACTTCCCTGATTACACCACGAATGAGATGATTCAAATTTTTGAAAAAATAGCTGATAAATATCGTTACACTATTGATGATTCTATGAAAAATGTGTTGGGGTCTTATATTGATGAGGCTCATCGTCTTAATGCTGAACATTTTGGTAATGCTCGCTTTGTTAGAAACCTTTTTGAAAAATGCATTGAAAATCAGGCGAATCGAATGGCTCAACAAACAGGTTGTAGCGATCTTAGCACTTTGACTGCGGAAGACTTACCGCATTAGGAGAATAAACGATTGATGTTTGCGTGTACAAACATTTCTTTTTAACTCAAATTTTATAAGAAAATTTGAAAATTATTTCAAAAATCCGTATTGATAGACTTGGGGGCGGAGTTTTTCAGATAGGGCCTTGTAGGCGGCTTCGAATGTGGCAAAGCTGACGGGAATGGAGTTGCCGGATTCGTTTTGTGCTTTTAAGGCTTGACGGATTTGATACCAGCCGACATCGGGGCGGTTGAGTTTAAATTCTTCGCGGATTTTGTGGTTGAAAGATTGCTTGAAGTAAGCGGCCCAAATTTTCTTACCTTCGTCAAGGACCGCCTGCGCTTCGGCGCTGAAGGTTTTGCCTTCCATGTACTGCACCATGAAATCACTTTCGAAACGGTCGCTTGCTCCTACATCTTCTTCAGAAAAGGGTATAAAGTGATTGACGATGCTCCATTTTTTGCCATTCCATTCAAGATTGTTTGCACTAGCTGTGAGATTTTTTCCATGGAAAAGCATGTACATCAAACAATCGTCTATAAATTCTTGTGAGAGTTCGCTGTTGGGTTGCAAGAATTGGTCGTTATGGTTAATCCAAGTATGGTCTATGAGGTGGCGAACGCTATACACTATAGCGACCTGCCACATATTTTCTTTTGTAACATATAGTCCATGCCCGCCGCTATATCCTGAAGAAAAAATAGCGGTATCAGAAGAATGCTGAAAATCATTTGCATTAACAAAAAGATAACCAATCGCATTATCAGACCAAAACTTACAACGTAAATCTGTTGTACGAGAGGCCGGGGTAACGGCATTTTTTAATGGTAGAATTTCTTCATCATTATGAATAGGACGGTTAATCCAATCTGTTAAAAGTTTTGTATTCGGAATACTGTAATACTTCTTTTCTCCGATAGGATTTGCGCTCTTATCGAGAACTTCGCAGGAAATCTCTGAAGGAAATGTATATTTTGATTGTTTCACTTCGCTCGCAATGACGTTTGATGTTTTCCAAATAAGGAATCCTATCGGAAAGTCACCCTTGAGACCGTCAAATGATTTAGAGTGAACTATAAAACCGTTCAAATATTTTGCGAGCCAGTTTTGTCGAAATATTTCACATGTTTGTGAATTGATGTATTTTAGTGTACTGAACATTGCTAGTGTAGCGTTAGGAATTTCCCGTGCAATTCGAGATACGAACTGTAAGAATAGCTCATTACTTGCTCGTCCATATGAGTTCATTCCAACACCTGCCCACTTCGTTTTATTTACGCCAATTTTATTTCCTTTTCCAATTCCATTTCCATTTTCTCCATACGGAGGATTTATCAGTACTAATAGTTTCTTCTTTCCATCGTTTGCATCGCGAAGGACATTCTGCAAAGTTTGTGGAATTTTATTCGTAAGGTCGTAATCAATTTTTCCGTCATCGGAAATGTCATCATTCAGATAATCGTATTGAAAACGCTCTGCAGACACGCAAATCTTTGCCGCTTTCATGATGTTCACGTCTTCCTGATCGAGGGTGCTCATGAACAAATGACGGTGGTTGGAATGCTTAGCCTCAAGGTTCCCGACTCCGCAACACATATCCCACACGTAGTAATCCTTTTGCCAATTTGCTCCAAGCGTCTTTTCCAATAAGTCATAAGCCTTATCGACCACGTTGAGCGGTGTGTAGTACGCTCCTTTGAATGTTCGTTCGTCAACGGGAATTAAGCAATCGCGGCGCTCCAATAAGTAACTTCGAAATTCTTCTTTGGGCGGCCTATCGTAAATCGCCCAGAACTGGCTGTAACCATCCATACTCGCGATTTCGTAAGTTTTCCCGTTCAACAGGAATATCGGCTTATTGCCTTTGTGTAGCAACTCTGCAGACAAATGTTCGTGGGTACTGACCTTGCCATCACTCATCACATCGGCATAGAAAAATTCTGCGTAGTTTTCGGGTTCCGCATTCACGATTTCTTTGCCGATTGTCTCGACCCATTTGTCAAAAACTTGCTTGAGGTTATCGGGTGTAATTTGCGTGCGAATGATTTCGCCATTCTCAATTGCATTCCGCAGAGTGTCGATGAATTCTTTCTCGTGCGTTTCTATGTTGAAACTTACAAAATGAGTTCCGATATACTGCGAAACGATATCTAGAGCGTCCTGCGTCACATCGCTTGCGGATTTGCCCCACTTGATGTGAACGTTCTTGTCTTGCAAAAGAGGAAGCGCAACGTCGGTTTTCATAATGGCTGCTTTGACACTATCGACCACGCAAAGGAATGGTGGAATGTGTTCGCCATCCTTGAGGGCTCGGTGGATGTAAAAAAGCAACTGCGTGAACATCTCGTAGAGAGATTTCTTGGAGCCGAACTTTGCTTCGAACCAAACTTCGCGTGTTTGAATATCGATTAAGTTTCGCTGAACCTGCTTAAGGTGCAGTGCCTTAATGTATTCTGCCTTCACATCTTCTTCGGACGAGGCTTTTTGTAGTCTTTCGAAAAGGCTCATAAGGGCTCCTTCTAGCCCTTATGCAGTGCTGTCAATCCACGAAAAAAGCGTGGTGTCGAATGCACTTACTTGTTTCGAGGCTCTGGTAAACCTATTCCCAATAAGCACAAACGACCCACGCCCATTGCTGGACGTGAGTGTTCACCTTATTCTCGGGAATTTTTGAAATTTACCAGATTTCGAAACAGAGAATAAGAGCTAACTCTACGTTAAACTCGGTACCCAATTCCTTGCGGTCTTGGGCTATGTCATAGTGAAATATATAAATATGCGGAATAGAGATTGCTTCGCTACGATTGCAATGACGTGAAAAATCAACTTTCGGTTTAAAAGATTCTACCTCTTGACGAATGGTGAACGTTTGTGTATTTTATAATCGTAGAATTTGTATTTGCGGGTTTTATGCTTGTTCCGCAAAGGAGTGAAAAATGAAAAAAGTTGTTGCCGCAGCCACAAATATTGGCGAAGTTGATGTTTCGGCAAAGTCTGAATTTTCCTTGATTGATGAAAATATGCTCAAGTCGCGGATCTACACGATTCGTGGGCTTAAGGTAATGCTTGATGCCGATTTGGCTGAGATTTACGGGTATAGTACAAAGGCTTTCAATCGACAGGTCAAGAATAATATTGAAAAATTTGATGAAGATTTTCGATTTCAGTTGACAAAAGAAGAGTATTACGAAATTCTAAGGTGCAAAAATTGCACCTTAGAATTTACTGAAACTTATTTAGAGTTGAAAGAAATGACACTGAAACAGGGTAAGTATACAAAATATTTGCCCTTTGCATTTACCGAGCAGGGCATTTACATGCTCATGACGGTTCTTAAGGGCGAACGTGCTACAGCTCAAAGCAAGGCTCTTATCCGCCTTTTTAAGCAGATGAAGGACTACATTGTTGCTGAAAATCGAAGTTTGCTGGGTTCTGATGCTATAGCTCAAATTGCTTCACATACTGTTCAGAATACGAAGGATATTGCTGAAATTCGTGACGGTCTTGCCGAGACGCGTGAAGATGTTTCAGTGATGAAGTCGGACCTTCAAAAAGTTATGGAAAATTTCATTGATCCTAGCACTTTCAAACATTTCTTGATTTTGAACGGGCGTAAGCTGGAAGCGGATGTCGCCTATATGCAGATTTATGGCTTGGCAAAAAAGTCAATTACGATTGTCGATGATTACATTGGCGTGAAGACTCTGGACTTGTTGCGTGAAATTGCCAAGGGAGTTGCTGTAACGATTTATAGTGATGAATGTGGCTTTGAAACGTTAACGGATCGGTTGCAGAAGGATTTCTTAAAGGCACGCCCCGACATCTCGTTAAATGTGTATGAAACGAACGGAAAATTTCACGACCGCTATATTTTCTTGGATTATGGATTAAAAAGCGAGAAATTATTTCACTGCGGGGCATCGAGTAAAGATGCTGGCAATAAAATCACTACGATTATGCAAATTGAATACACGGAAGCATATCACAACATCATTGCTATGCTAAAGGAGACTGCCAAAAACACGAAAACATCTTCGCTCGATAAAAGAACTTTAATTGATGAAAATGCCAATTTTAATGCTAGTACACAGAAAAGTACATAGAAAAGTACACAGAAAAGTGTACAGAAAATTATTGAACTTATTGCTGGTTATGGGCAAATTGTGAAGAATGCTTAATCAGACTTGAATTGTTCAAAGATGGTTAAAGAAAAAAGTCGCCCTCAGCGTGGACGACTTTTTGCAGGAATTGTTTGTCGAGTTAATTAAAACTGCGGCTATTTCGCAACTTTCTTGATGTAGCTGGATTTCAGGTCTTTGAGGAAGTAAGTGCCGTGCGGAATTTGCAAGGCCTTGAAGGATCCTTCCGCAGACTGCAGGGTTGCTTCGAAGGATTTTACCAACACGCCTGTAGCAGAGAACACGGCGAAGGTTGTCGGCTCTTGGCTTGCCCACTGGAAATTCTGGGGGATAGCGGTTGTGGAGCTTGTCGGGGCTTCGCTACTGCTGGACTGCACTTCTTCACTGCTGCTAGATTCTGGGGCGGCTGCGCCAACTACTTCCAATTCCAAATCCATGAATTCAATGACAAAGGAACCGTCGGATTCCGCCTGGATTTCCTTGCCTTTCTGCTTTACGGTCTTGCCGTCGGCGCCTTCGATTTTTACGCGGAGGGGCACGCTCTTGGGCATCGCCGGATGGGGTGATTCCCAAGTGACCTTGAAACCGCCGTCGATGTTTGTCGAGGTTGCTTTGTCGATCACGAAGTGGGCGCGGTAGTAAGCTGCCACGCGGCCCATCGGGGCGCGCCACAAGCCTTGCGCTTTGGCTTCGTCCATAATGGAAATCATGTCCGAGGCTTCAATGCCGTAACCGAAGCCGCGGCCATCCACGCCGTGGTTCAGCTGCACCGTCCAGGCGTTCAGTTTTTTGGCTTCGCTCATGTTGCCTTTGGATTGCTGTGTATTGCCTTGATAGCAGTCCGAACTGATGCGTTCCCAAACGGGTTCTTCGTCCCACTTGTACTTGGTGGCGCCTTGGCAGTTGCGATTGACGATGTGTTCCTTTGCAATTTCGGCTTCTACGGCGTCGTTGTAATAACAGTAGGGTGTTGCGAACGAAACGACTTCAAAGTCGCCCTTGCTTTCCAGGGTATGCTTGTATTCGGTAATTTCGCTCTTCAGGTTTGCACCGTTGCTGGTCAAGTCGCTGTGCGATTTTGAATGGTTGCCGATTTCGTGACCTTTTGCGGCCATCGGGAAGTACTTCGGCTGGTTTCCGGCATTCATACCGCCCGTCAAGAAGAATGTCACCTTGATGTCATCGTTCTTTTCGAAATAATCCCCGAGGTTATTCAACTGGGATATTTCGCAGTCATCAAAGGTGAACGATACAGCTCCTGGATAACCATTCCAAGGAACTGTGGTGATGGGGCCGGCATAGGCTGCTGCGCCCATCAACGACATGACTGCTATGGATGCGATTTTCATTTACCCTCCAAATATTGAGCGCATATAATCTAATTTCAAAGTGCGATTATCAACTTGCGTTCAATATCTTTTCCGTTGTTGTAAATGACAACGAAGAGGGATAATATGACAAAAAAGGAGATTCCCGCTCGGTGGCGGGAATGACTGGTTTACTTAAGAATGTAGATATAGATTTTTAAATCTTTATCCTAATCTTCTTCTGCTTGTAAATTGATTGTCCGCCGTTGCACATGTATGCCATGGTGCAGACGATGAAGAATGCGGGGAGGCAATTGAATCCGAAGATTTCGCCTGCGATGAGGATGGGGGCCCAGAGCGTGTTGCTTGCGCTTGCGAACACGGCGGCAAAGCCAAGGGCTGCGGCGAGTGCAACGGGCATTCCGAACATGCTTGCGATGAAGATTCCGAAGGTTGCGCCGATGGCGAAAAGCGGGGTGACGACACCGCCTACGAATCCGGCGGAGAGCGTAAGAATCGTGAGTGCGAATTTCAGAATCCAGTCATACCCGGCAATCCCGGCGGCATTCCCTAAATCGGCGGCAGTTCCTACAGCATTCGCGGCATCACCGGCAGCATTCGCAGAAGCAAAACACATATCCAACAAGTTTGTTCCAAGTCCAGCGTAACGTCCTTGGAAAAATACGAGTAGCAAAGCGCTTATTCCAACGCCCATAATGGCGATTCGCTTGATGTTGCTCGGGAACTTCTTTGCAAAGAAGTTTTGCGAGAGCCCGAGGAGTTTTGCAAATCCGCCACCGACAATTCCGAAGAGCACGCCCATCAGCGCGAGCTTCACGAGGAACTTGCCGTCAAGAGCTCCTTCGTTCGTGAAAATGCTTGCCGAGAATCCGCTCGCATCAAGAATTGAACTCAAATCCACACTGAACTTGTGAAAACCGAGCATGCTCGAAACTTTGCAGGCGGTGAATGCAGCTGCTGCGGCGGGTAACAACGCGCCAAGTTCCAAATGACCGACGAGCAGAACTTCCAAAGCAAATGCTGTGGCTGCCATCGGGGCTTGGAAAATTCCGGCGAAACCTGCGGCAAGCCCTGTCACAAGCATGATGTGCGCTGCATTTTCGAATGGTAACTTTTTACTTATGTTGTACGAAAGTGCGGAGCCGATTTGCATAGCGGCGCCTTCGCGACCGGCGCTTCCGCCAAAGAGCTGCGTAAGCCAAGTGCTCACTGCTGCCATCGGGATTGCAACCAATGGAAAGTCGGATTCTTTGTTGAGTCCAACGGCGAAAACTTGATCCATGCCGCGTTCCGTCCAACGGCCCCATTTCTTATAAACGAATACGATGGCTGCTCCGCCGAGAGCGAGTGCGGGAATGAAGTAAAGCGGGTTTGCATCGCGGATTGCAGAAAGTCTGTCGCTGATATCGCCGAAGCATGCGGTGAGTGCGCCGATGATGGCTCCGAGTGTGATTCCTATCACCACGAATGTCGGCGTGGCGAACCACTTGAGTAACTTTTCTTTAACGCGGGCTTTTGCCATCTTCATCATCTGTTCTTTCATCTCTGGGCTGAACTGATTGAACTGTTGGCTCGCCTTGCTAAAATCGCTGAAATTCATGAAAAATCCTTTTTATGCAACGAAAAGTTTTCACAAAAATAGTTAAAACGGAACGTCTTGTTCCATTTTTTCTCGCGTTGTCAAATGCTCAATCCTTTTACAACGAGAGTGTTTAAAAAATAGCTTTTGCAAAACTTCAGAATGTATAATTAGGCAAAGGATTGGATTGTGGTGTATCGCTCTAAACAGCTAAGGGAATAAATATGAAAAAGTTTTCCAAAGTGGCGTTATTCGGGATAGGTTTGGGTTTTGTATTGTCCTCTTGTAGTGACTCGAACAATTCTGATTTTAGCCCTATTGCACCGCCTATCGGTGAAATAAGCTCTGATTCTGGTGCGGGTATCGGTAATCAAACCGACCCATCAAGCGCTGGATCTCAGCCTGGGCTTTCTGCGGGCGTTATTGGCGGGTCTTCTGCAGCCGTTCCGATGAGCTCTTCGGGAATGTCTTCCCCGGTTCAACAACCGACTTCTTCGGCGGGCTCAGTAATTCCGTCGTCTTCGAGCGTAGCGACGGTTATTCCGCATTTCCAGGGCAATAGCCCGGTGTTCTTCTCGGAAGTGTCCCCGATGAACGTGAACTTCAAGGATAATGATGGAAACGATCCGGGATGGGTTGAATTCTACAACTCGTCCGATGCTCCGGTAAGCTTGAAAGGTTATTCTCTTACAGATGATTTGTCCAATCCGCGTCGTTGGACTTTTGGAAACGTAACGGTCCCGGCCAAGAGTTACATGATTGTGTTCCTTTCGGGCAAGGATTACGCCGATTATGTTTTGCCTTCTGATTCCCTCAACTTGATGGGTTCCGATTGTAGTTCTGAATCTGCTGCAGGCAGCACGGGTGGCTTCAATATCCCTGGTATGGGTGGAGATTGGGGCGGCGGCATGGGCGGTCAGCAACAGCAGTCCGGCAATAACGTTAGTAATTTGTCGGGTAAGTCCTCCCTTTGCTTTAACGAAGGCGGTGCACAACAGGTTGGTGCAGTGATGAAAGTGGCTCAGGGCGGCAGTTATTCGCGCGTTGTGGTCAAGTCTAATAATGCATCGAAAATCAGCAAGGCTAACCAAATTGTGGTCCGTGGTTTTATCACCAAGAATCACAAGATTCGCGTGAACTTTAAGGAAGGCGAAAACCTTAGCAGTTGGACTGGCAAGAATCTTCGTGGTACGGGCGATTTGTCATCGGTGTATTACGTTCGTTTGGACGATAATGCAAAGGACCTGAACCGCAGTAAAATAACGGCAATGACTTTTGCCACTGAAACCCAGGGTAGCGAATCAACGACAATCCAGATTACATCGGTAGTTGCTCGCAATCGTGGGCATGAACCGCATGCTTCGTTCAAGATTGGTAAAGATGGTGGCGCATTGTTCTTTGTGAATGCCGAAAGTGCGCTTGTGGACTCCGTGCGTTTCGGGAATGTTCCGACGAATGCTTCTTGGTCTCGTGATGGCGCTGGCAAGTGGGGCTTTGCATTGCCGTCGCCTTATGGCAATACGCTTGGCGAAGTGTTTGCAGAACAAGTGCAAGTTGCCGAAGTGAATATTCCGCCTTCCGGATTCTATTCCTCTGCGGTGACGGCTACGTTCCCGGCTGGCACGCGCTGCGAACAGGGCGGTGCAGAACCGACTGCAAATTCTCCGGTGGTACAGACAACGTTGTCGATTAACGCTACAACAGTTTTGCGTTGCCGTACTTATGCCACGGGCTCTTACCCGAGCGAAGAAATCAATCGTACGTATGTTTTTGAACAGCAACCGTCGCTTGCTACAATCTTTGTGACGACTGATCCGCTTTCGATGTTCAGCCCCGATTCTGGCCTTTACATGACGGGTAATGGTGCTGCAATGATGGACCCGAAGAAGGGTGCAAATTTCTGGAGCAACCGTGAACTCCCTGTGTATATCGAGATGTTTGAACCGGGTAAGCCGAAAACGCCTGCGTTTGGAATCAAGGGCGATTACAAGATTACAGGGCAGTATAGCCGTGCAAAAGAAAAGAAGTCGTTCGCAATTACCTTGCGCGAAGAATATGGCGACAAACGCCTGAAATACACCTTGTTCCCGGATTATCCGGAACTCAAGAAGTTCAAGGCTATCTCGTTCAGAAACTTCGGTAACAATAGCGGTGACGATTATTTGCGCGACCGTTTGGGCACTTCGATGACGGAAGGTCTCGGCGTGGATTACCAGCGTGGCCGTTATGTGATCGTGTATTACAATGGCAAGTATTATGGCATCCATGACATGCGCGAACGCAACAATGAATACTATTACGAAACCAAGTACGGCTATGACCCGAACGATATAGACCTTGTCGCTACCACGTCGAGTGGCACCAATGAAGCTGCCGCTGGCTCCGCTTCGGATTACAAGGCTATGATTGATTGGCTGCAAAGTAATAGCTTGACATCTGATGCAAACTATAAAAAGATTGCAGACCAGGTTGACGTTGATAACTTCATGAACTACATGCAGGCTGAAATGTTCTTGAATAACAGCGACTGGCCGCATAACAACTTGAAAAAGTGGCGTGTCGCAAGCCAGAAGACCAAGTGGAAATGGTTCATGTACGATGTGGACTTTGGCTTTGGCGTGTCTTACAATACCCAGAATGGCAACGTGTTTAGCTACGTGACAAACGCTAACGGTACGCAGGGCATGGGTGGCATGAACTTCCCTGGTATGGGCGGCGATTTCCCAGGCATGGGCGGCAACTGGGGCGGTGGCATGGGTGGCCAGCAACCGCAAATGGCTGCAGCAAACGGTGGTATCTCGGAACATACAATTCTTATCAGCCGCTTGCTTGAAAACGCTAACTTCAAGAACGCTTTCATCAACCGCTTTAGCGTTCTCCTTTCGATGAACTTCTCTGCCGACAGACTCCTTAAGCGTATTAACGATTTGCAGTCTCAGGTGGAATCCGAAATGACTCGCGATCAGCAGTTCTGGAACTATAATGCATCTTCGATGAGCAACAACTTGCAGACGATAAAGACGTTTGCTCAGTCTCGTCAGGCTACGGTTCGTGAGCAGATGGAATCGTATTTCTCGCTGGGAGCAAAGTCTGAAATGACTCTTACCTCGCAGGGCTCGGGCGTGATTTATGTGGACGGCCTCGCATTGGATCAGTCTTCAATGAAGTTGACGTTCTACACGGGCGTGCCTGTAACACTCACGGCTGAAGCTAAATCTGGAAGCTCGTTCACAGGTTGGAGCGACGGCGTGACCGATGTGACCCGCAAGGTGAACCCCGGTGAAGTGACCTCGATTACCGCAGTGTTCAGATAATAAAATTTCCCGATGCGGTTTTATGGCCGCAATTCAGGTGGATAGCAAAAGTGCACGGCAATGCCGAGCACTTTTTTTTGATGTTGGAATTATGTTGGAAAATAAAAAAATGGGGAATGTAGTAAAATGTCATTATTTGACATTCTAAAACTCTATATTTTCATTGTAACCTTCAAAAAAGGAGGCCTGCAATGGCTACAGAAACATTTTACGTCAAGATCGAAAACTCAAAAACTACGAGTATTCATGCGTTTACCCGCAGCGAAACCGGTATCATGGATTACGCAGGCTTGGCAAGTCCTTCTGACGAAGAGCTCGTTCAAATGCAATGTGTTGAAGGGAGCGGTTACTTCACGCCTTCGTGGTACACTTATCTGCCTGAATTTTTGCAGGCGCAAATTGAGGTGTTCATTCCTGTAAAGGTGCTGCATTTGGATGCAAACCAATATTCTTTTTTGCTGCATATCGGGGCTGTTTTGCTTGCTGTGCAAGAACGCGATGCACTTTTGGTGGCAGAACTTTTGCAGAGGCGTTCCATGGTGTTTGCTAACTTTACGCCCCTACTTTTGCATGTCGTAAAACCTGTGGCGGCTGAGGCGTTGTTTGCTTGGGTGTATGGCGGTTTTCGTGGCGATAGCGGTTTCCAGAATATTTATGCGAATGACAAACCTATTTCGACTGGCGAAACGGATGTGGCTGCAATTCTTTATGCGGCAGCACATGATGCGTTGGAACCGAACCCTCGTAAGGAATCTGCCGAAGAAATGTTTATTCGTTATTTTAGTGAAGAACGTTCTTTCGATTTTACGATGGGAATAGTCGGTGCGTCAAATCATCCTTGGGTAGATGGTGTCGAAAGATTTGGCTGCATTAGCGATTCGGCGGCGAGCTTTCATTTTGTCGAAAGTCCTGACAAGGTTGGTAAAAAACGCCAAGAAATCTTTGCGTCGCTTAAGTCTAAAGTGCAGGCGGAACCTTATAACCCGCATGACCATAACGCGATTAGTGTTTTCATTGATGATCTAGAGTCGATTGTTAAAGGTGCTCGTAGCAAGAGTAAGGCTGGCTATTTGCGCGCTACGGGTGCGGCAATTCTTCGCAAGGCGCGTCCGAATTTGTTTAGTTTTAACTCGTCGCTTTGGCGAATTGGCGGTAATCCCGATTATTTCGAGAATGCAATCGTCATGAGACTGAAGTTTTAACAATTTTTTTATAGATTGCGGTTATGCTGCACCTAAAGTTTGCGTTGAATCTCAATAATCTCGCTGATAAAATGATCGACGAGATTTCTCGTTGTTGGAAAAATCCGTTTGAAGCTCCTGTTATCGTCTTTCCGGATCCCAAGATGGAACAGTGGTTTCGCTTGCGCTGGGTGCAAAAAAAAGGTGTTCTTGCGAATCTGAACAATAGCATGATTGACCGGTTTCTTTTTGAAATTCTGGTTGGCGATAACGATCAGCTCAAGAAACTTTCATCGGACATGCTTGCGAATGTCATTATTTCGTATCTGCAGCAAAAAACGGGTGAAAAATTCAATTATGAACTTATAGGCGATAGCGTCAAATCGTATCTCGAAAGTGATGGCGTTATTGATGAAAATCGTCTTTTCGATTTTGCGAATGTCGTTGCGGGGCTTTTTCTGGAATACGAAACGAGCCGTCCGAGCGGTTTTATCGCGGATTCGGAAACGGGCGAAAGCGCAAAGGGAATTCTCGATTGCTGGAAACAGGGGGAGCTGCGCGATTTCTTCTTGATGCGGGACGGAAGCCCGGTCGCAAACGAGGAATGGCAACGCAAGCTGTATTCTGCGGTTTTTCATGCCGATGGAAAGGATAAATCGCTGTTATCGCAGGTGTTTGAAAAATCAGCGGAAAAGAAAGGCAAGGATGTAACCTACTTGACGCTGCCGTATCTGTATGAAGCGTGTAAGGATAAAAATGGCAAGGCGAAATTTCATTACGATAGCGACCTTCCTGTTTTTATTTTTGGCCTCTCGGGGATGGGGCAGTTCTATCGCGTTATTTTGCAAGAGTTTTCTCGCAATCATGAAGTCTATGCTTATGTGCAAAACCCTTGTATGGCGTTTTGGGAAGATTGCAGTGGCGTCCGGAAACCTCTGGAAAGCATGCGTCTTGCGGTTCCTGCTCTTGCAACGGATCCGACTGACGAAAGCGAACTGATTGACGAAAATGAAAACGAACTTTTGAGATATTGGGGTAAGGCCGGCCGCGATAACATTAAGCTTTGGAGTATTGCTACCGATTACAACTTTGTTTTTGATGGAGATTCCATTGTAGACCGCAACAGCGAAATGCCTTGCGATACACTCTTGCATAACGTGCAATGGATGATTGCAAATCGAAAGAATTGCTTCCATGAAAATTCAAATATTTTGAGCAGGGCTCCGTTCAAAGATGATGAGTCCTTTAGCGTAACGACGGCTCCATCGAAGATTCGTGAAGTCGAAGCGCTGCATTCGCACATTTGCCGCCTGCTTTCTGAAAAAGATGAAATGGGGCATCCGAAAGCAAATATTGCGGATATTCTCATTGTGTCTCCGAACATTGACGATTATCGCACTGCGATTTTCCAGGTGTTTGACCAGACTCGTGATGGTTTCCACATCCCGTTTAACATTGTCGATTCTGCCGCTCGCGATTCGTTGACGGCGAATGCGCTTGCGATTCTTTTTTCTATTCGTGAAAAGGGTACGCTTTCAAGACCGGACTTTTTTGCGCTGATGCGAAATCCCGTGGTGCAAAATGTCCGTAGAATTCATGCGGATGAAATTTCCGATTGGCAGTCTTGGACGACCAACATGAATATTTACCGCGACCGCATTGCCGATGATAATGGTGTAAAACGTTGCGAAAAATCTTGGATTACGGCGACTAGGCGCATTTTGCTTTCTCGCTTTAGCTATGGTGGAGTGCAATCGGAAGAGGGTGAAATTTTGCCCTATAGCGATATCAGCAGCAGCGATAGCAATTCGCTGTACCGCTTTGTTGACGCGATTGATTCACTCGAAAGCTGGATGGATAAGGATGCCTGGGAAAAGAAATATGGTTCGCCCGACGTGTCTGCAGAAAATCTTTCTGCGGTTTACCAGTTCTTAGATTCTTGGCTTTGCATGGGAAATCCGCCCAAGGAACTGGCGGGCGAAAGCGTTATTTACCAGTCGATTGCGTCTGCCCGTGAAAATTTGGAATACCAGTATTTCGCGGGTAGTGAAACGATTTCGTTCAAGTGTATTTCGCAAACGTTGCTTTATGCGGCGCGAGGTTCGGAATACAGTTGTGGTAGTGTTTTCATTAACGGGCTTACGTTTATGAAGTTCGCTCCGAACCGCATTGTGCCGACAAAATACCTCTTCTTTATCGGGGCTGATGCCGCGAATTTCCCTGGAGTCCGCAATACGAATACGCTGGATTTGCGGAAGTCTTGCCGCCCTTGGCCGGGCGACGATTCGGTTGTGTGCAGAAATCGTTATGGATTCCTTTGCGAACTCATGAGCACATCGGACGGATTCTTTATCAGTTATGTGAATAAGGACTTGCAAAAGGATGAAGATTTTTATCCATCGTCCATCGTGAATGATATCCGCGGATTCTTGCGGAATGCGCTTAAAGCGTCTGGCGTAAACGATTCCTCGGTTTTGAAAAATCTATGGCCCGATATTAATATTCCGCTTGATGAAACGCGCTCTTGGGAATCGCTTTACACTCGCCGAGAAATTCGCAATAAGAATGCTCATTTGGAATTTGGCAATGATCGCTTGGTAGTCAATTTTACGCCCGATGAAGAAAGTGGCGGAGACCCGCGCCTTCCAGAACAAGTGAATATTTATCAGTTCAAGGAGTTCCTTAAGGATCCGTTTGAATTCCGTGTGGGTCAGATGATGCAAATCGAAGAAGAAAAGGAAGATCCCGAAAAAACGGAATTTGAGCCTGTTGTTGCCGATAATTTGCAAGTGTCTATCTTGCGTCGAATGCTCTTGGCGCAGAAATTGGGCGTTTATGAAAACGAGCATTTGAAAACGGAAGAAAATATTCGTCTTTATGCAATTTCTAAGGGCCTTCTGCCAAAGAGTTCTTTTGGTGAACGTGTTTGGAACGACATTTATGACGAAATCAATTGCTTGGCGCACTTTGTTGAAGGCTTGTATAACCGCAACGAGTTCCAATACGGACGCCGAGCGATTGAATTGAAAATGAATGGATGGACGCTTTTGGGAAATATTTCCTTGCTCACGCAAAACGAAAAATGTGTACACTTGATTGAAATTGCGGGCGTCAATATTCATCCGTATCATTTCTTGGCGGGGTATATCCAGGCGCTGGCCCTTATTTGCGAAGCGGATCGGAAAAAGGAACCGTTGCCCGAGATTTACGTGGATTGCTATTCTAAGACAACATGGCAATCGAAGCGTATCAATCGCTCTCCGGCAGACGCAGAAGCTCTGCTTGAAAAAATTTATCGCAAGATGTTTACGGTGCAGATGGATCCGTGCGGCAAGTGGGGACGCTACAGTAAAGTCCTCCCGATTGATATGGTGGATGATGATAAGATTGAATCTTATGACGATTACATTAATGCGTTTAAAGATGAAAATAATTCACCTTGGAAATATTTTGCTGGTCGCAAGCTTTTTGATGTCAAAAAAGTTTGCGGTTTCCCGGAAAAATATTTTATGGATCTTTGGGAAAAAGAAGTTGTTGATCTCAAGAATTTGACGCCGGATTTGTGGATTCCCGAGAATGATAGGGGAGGTGTTGTCGATGTCGCAGATTAAACTTTTCGATATTAAAGAGTTTCATTTTGGAGACAACCTTTACATTGATGCATCGGCGGGAACGGGCAAGACATACACCATCCAGCAGTTGGTGGCGAAATTGGTCCGTGGCGAAAATCGCCATGCGGGGATTCCTCTTTCTAAAATTCTGATTGTCACGTATACGGATAAGGCCACAGGTGAACTTCGTGACCGCATTCGTCAAAAGATGGAAGATTGCCTTGCCGAAGAAAACTTGGAATGTTATCGCGAGGCTTTGCAGAATATCCATACGGCTCCGATTTTTACGATTCATTCTTTTTGTCAAAAAGTCTTGCATGATTTTGCGTATGAAGCGGGCTCGTCATTTAATTTGGATGTTGTTTCAGATGATGGTATAAAGAATCTAATCCAGAGGCTCGTTCGAGATAAGTGGTCGTATGAAAAAGATTTTGTGAATCTGCTTTATGCAACGGACTTTAAAATGGATTTGTTCGTCTCGAATTTTGTGAATGCCGCCAATCGCATTTTGCAAAATCGCGATGTGAAATGTTTTTCGCCAGATTATAGTTCGCTAGAAGGAATTTTTGAATGGGTGCCGGGTGCACGCGATGCATGGAATGTCTTGCTTGAAAATAAGGACGAAGTTTACGAAGAAGTCCTCAAGACGAAAACGAATAAGCTGAAATTGTCGGATTTTATTGATGCGATAAAAGCGTATGATGGAACTGGAAAACTTTTTCCGGGGACGAAATTCAAGTCGAAATGGCGCGGTGTCTGGGGTTCTGATGAGTTGAATAACGCTGTGGATCTTCTTTTTGAAATCAAGGACATGGATTTGCAAAAAGATTCTATTAAACTTTTCCAACAGTTTATATTCAATCATGTGGATGAAGTCGTTGCGCAGTGGCAAAAGGAAAAGCGCGATAGTAAATCGCAATCCTTTAGCGATATGATTAACGCGGTTCATGATTCCATTATGAACGAAAATGGCGCTCTTGTCCGCAAATTGCGCGAAACCTACCGCTATGCGATTATAGATGAATTTCAGGACACGAATCAGTTGCAGTGGGATATTTTCAAGACGATATTCTTGAATGTCCCGCAAAATGAAGGTTTTCCCGAAAATAACATCGTAGTAGTGGGCGATCCGAAACAGTCGATTTTCTCGTTTCAAGGAGCGGATGTCGATGTTTACCGTCGTGCCATCGCTGAAATTGGCGATAAGAATGGTCGTCGTCTTTCAACGAATAACCGTTCGAGCGATGATATCATTGATGCCTGCAATGAACTTTTCCAAGGAGATTTTTTTGAAAATGGAGAGTTTAAGAATTCCGAGACGCCTCCTGAAGAACGCAAAAAGCTATCGCCTGCTTTGAATGGTGAAGCAACGCCGCCGTTTTGGATTTCTTATTTGGCGGATGAATATGAATTTGCCGATTTTGCAGTGCGAAAGATTGTGGAATGTTGCGCGCCCAATGCAAACGACAGTTCAAAAACGTCTTTGCAGGTTTACGATAAAGAGAAAAAAGGCCTGAGGAATGTGCGCTTTTCGGATTTTGCAATTCTTTCGCGCACAAGAAGCGAAATGGAAGCGATGGAAGCTGCCATGGCGCAAGTCGGCATTCCTTATACGCGCTATAAGGATTCGAACTTGTTCTACGGAAAGGAATGCGCTCATTGGATTTCGCTTTTGAAAGCGCTTGATGCTCCAGATTTTTCTAGTTGGAATCGAAAATTCTTGAACGAAGCTCTTGTCACGGATTTTTTTAGAGTTCCGCTAGATTCTGTCGAAAATGAATCATTTGTGTACCCGACGGGACATGTAATGAATTTGTTTGTTGTATGGCGCCAGCTTGTTTCAAAGAGGCGCTGGGCGGAGTTGCAGGAGAGCATTTACCAGGAAACAGAAATTGACAAGTATTTGAGTACACCTGCGACTTTGCAGCAATTGGCAAAGGTCAAACAAATTGGTTCGTATATTTTTGACTACTTGTACAACAATCATGTTTCGCTTGAGGAAGTTATAAAGCATTTGCAAGGGCTTGCGGGTGCTTCGGAAAATGTTGACGATGCGGATGGAAACTTGGTGGCGAAGGGGAGCGATTTTGATGCGGTGAACCTCATGACGATCCACTCCTCAAAAGGCCTTGCGTTTCCGATTGCCATTATTACAGGCGGGCTTCGTGGCGACAGCAATCGCAAAGAACGTGAACCTTATGCGTTTAGTGCCGATGGTCGAAAATTCATTGGCTTTGATGCTAGCGTATCGCGTACAACGAGCAAGCAAGAAGACCATGCGGAATGGCGCCGCTTGATTTATGTGGCCTATACGAGAGCGGAAGCTTTGATGATTGTTCCGCAGTATAAAATCTGGTATAAAGAAGAGAAAGGCAAAGAGGACGAAATTCAAACGGATGAAAATGTAAAATGGACGTTGAAGGAATCGAATCCGTTTGCTTTCTTGGCGAGTGCGGTAGAGCGCATGACGCATACAAAATACGCTCGAATGCCCAAAGAAGATTTTTACGCTACTGCTGATTATGCCGCATTGAAAAAAATGGTAACACAGATTTTGCAGAATGCGAAAAAAGAATCGCTTGATACAAGTTTGTTGCCTGATTTCAAGAGCTTGCAAAGTCGCGTGGATGACGCTTGTATCTACCAGTATTCTTATTCTAGCTTGGCCTCTAAAAAGCGCGTACTTGAAAGTAGAACGGAATCGCGTTATCTTGAAAATGCAGATATCTCGGTTGATGGAAATCGCACAAATCGCGAAGAAGTTTACGAGTCCGAAGCAAATGCTCTCGATATTGCCTTGACGCCGATTTCGAGGGAGCTGAAAAGCATCATGATTGATGATGCTTCTGCTGTAGTGCAGCCCTGTGAAAACTACGACCGAAATGCGATTGTCGCCAATATTGCGAATTACCCGCGAGGTGCGAATTTGGGTGATGCGTTGCATAAGGTATTCGAGAATCTGGATTTTGAAACGATTGGTAATCTGGCGGATGAAAATGCGGCTTGCGAAAATGCTTTGCTCCGTAACTTGATTACGGATATGTATCAAGGAAATTCTATTCATATTCAGGAACATCCGGAGTGGAATAAGCTGACTGCAAGTTTTGTCTGGAATACGATGAATGCTGAATTCCCCGAAGTTCATGGCGGCGTGGCAACCGGGAAGAATTTCTCTCTTAAGGATTTGCCGGCAAAATCTCGCCGCGCAGAAATGGGATTCCATTTGGATAGTCATGATTCAAAGGAATCCTCTTGGGTGAATTGCCTTTGCAAGGGTTTTATAGACTTGATGTTTGTCCGCAAAGGTGAAAATGGTGAAGATTACTATTCAATTCTAGACTGGAAATCCGATGTCATGGACGATGCGGAATACAGCGACAAGACTTCGCTTTCTCGAAAAATCGAAGAAGATTATTCTGTGCAACGAGTCCTTTATTCTTATGTGCTAATCAAGTGGCTTAAACAGTTCTACGGCGGTATGACTGAATCGCAAATTTATGACAACCATTTTGGTGGCATTTATTATGCACTTGTTCGCGGGACAAAAGCCAACACTTGCAATGGTATATATTGCCAAACTTGGAAAAGCTTTGATGACCTTGAAAACAGTTACCGCAATGTAACGGCATTGATGAAACGCGGCGTGAGGGAGTGATTATGGCAATCGAAAAAGTAAATGTTGATGGTTCGGTAGCTGAATTTTTTGAATTGCTCCGCGAAATGCGCGGGATTACTCCGATTGCTGAAAAAATGCACAAGTTGCTTTGTGATTTGCAGCAAAAACCTGCAATGAGTACGTCTGCGCAAAAGGTTTTGTACATGTATCTTTCGCTTTTGGAAGATGGCAATACGCGAATCCCGCTAGATGAAAAAATGCTTTTTGCAAAGTGGTCGCAAAAGTGGAATGGGCTTGTCGTGCAGGCGGAAAGTCGCGATGCGCTGCGGGGCTTTAAACGCGATGAATTGTATCTAAGTGCCGATGCTTTTTTGCCCATCATTCGTGATGGCGTTCAAGATATTCTTTTGAAAGGCTATTCGCAGATTATTGGCGATGATTCGACTCTATTGCATTTGCAAGAAACTCCTCAATGTCGTTATTTGATTTCGTCAAAGCATCTAGAAGATAAAATTCATATCGAAAATATTTTCAAGTCCGGAATCTTTAAGGAATCGGTGATTGAAAGTGATGCGGTTCCGCAAGCGAAAGAATTTGTTCGAAGCTTGTTACGCGAAGGCTCGCCGATTGATTTTGACGATCGACAGGCTGAAGTGATTGCCCGTGGTGCCTTGCAAAACCTGATTATTACGGGCGGTCCAGGAACTGGGAAAACGACCGTTATCGGTTTTTTGCTGTGGAAACTTTTTGCAAGTGATGCCCGTTATTTAAACTGGGATTTGTTTATGGCGGCGCCGAGCGGAAAAGCGGCAGACCGACTTGCCGAAAGTATGGAAGATACTTTGCATGAAATTTCGGAAAACGTGCGGAGTGAACATCCTGAGTTTGTTGAAAAACTTGCAAAAACTTCAAGCTATACATTGCATCGACTTTTGAAATATAGCGTTTCGAAAGGTGGATTTACTTTTAATGCCGGTAATCCGCTTCCAGAAAAGGCTATTTACATCATTGATGAAGCGAGCATGATTGATGTGTCGCTGTTTGCGGCATTTTTGCAGGCGCTCCCGCCTAGCGGTGATTTTAAGCTTTTTATTTTGGGGGATCCGAATCAGTTGCCATCGGTTGATGCTGGGGCTGTGCTCGGAAACATCCTGGAATTCGATCGTAATTTTGTGGTGAAACTTATTCGTTCCAATCGCTTTAATGATGATTCTAAAATCGGTGTACTTGCCGGAAGAATCCAACGCGGCGAGAACATCGTTTTTGAAGCATCTCCGTTTGATTCGCGTGAAGCCTATTGGGAAACTCGCGATAGCGTGAATCTTTTGGATTTGGATGGCGACCGGAATCTTTCCCGCAAGGAAGAATTGCGTTCAGTCGAAGCTTTGGTGCGCAAGTGGACAAAAAAGTTTTACGCCCCGCTTTTGAGTCTCGCTGCTTCTGTCAATCCTGATGTTCCTGAAGAATGTGTTTCATCGGAGCAATTAAGTATTTGCGAAAAACTTTGGAATGTTGCGAATCAAGCGCGAATTTTGTCTGCAGAACGTCGTGGCAATCGCGGTGTTGAAATCTTGAACCAGATTGTTTCGGAAACGCTTACGCAAAGCACTGCAACGCGCTTTGTAGGGCAAATTTTGATTTTCAACCGTAATCAGAATGAATTCAAGCTCTATAACGGTGATACGGGAATCGTGGTGCGCTCCGAACGGCACGAACAGCTTTTCTTGATGCTGAAAAAACAGTCTAGGTTCAGCTTTTTCCCGCTTTCGTATTTCCCAGAGGATTGCTTGGAGAGTGCGTTTGCGATTACAATTCACAAATCTCAAGGTTCTGGCTATCCGAACATTTTGATGTTCTTGCCTACGCGCAAAGGTCATCCGCTTTTGAATCGTCAAATCCTTTATACGGGGGTGACCCGTACGAAAAAACAGAGCCTTACGATTGTGGCAACGCCTGAAACATTCAAGGCTGCTTGCGAAACCGTTATCGAGCGCGATACGGGTATAGCGCTGTAGCCTGCGCACATTTCTGGCATGCTCGCAAAAAAAGAAAAGCGAAACGGTGTTTCCGTTTCGCTGTTTCGACCAACGACCAATGACTATCCGAGCATTTCTTGGGTGCTGAGCGTCTTGAAGTTCTTTTCTTCCAGGACCTTGAGCGCCTTTTCGGTATCGCTAAAGCGAAGAATCATGACGTTCGTTGCCGTCGAGCATTCAGACGGGTAAGCGTACATGTAGTCAATCTGCAAGTCGCCAAGAACATCCAAGAGGTCGGCGAGACCGCCAACTTTGTCTGCAACAGGGCATGCGACAACGTCGGTAACGGTTGCGCTGAGGCCTGCCTTGGCAAGAACATCGACGGCTTTTTCAGATTCATTCACGATCAGGCGGATAAGGCCGAATTCGCCGGAGTCGGCGAGCGTGAGCGAGAGAAGGTTGATGCCAGCGTCAGCGAGCGAGCGGCAAACAGCCTGGAGACGACCCGGACGGTTCTGAACAAAAACGGAAACCTGTGGAATTTTCATAAAATTTCTCCTTGTATAAACGTTGCTAGGTAATAGGCGTTAGGGATTAGGCTTTAGGTGAACAATCGCGGCAGAGCCGCCCAATAGAGATGCACGAAGTGCATGATTCTTATTCCTAATACCTACAGCCTACAACCTGTAACCTAATTTAAATCTTCTTTCTGTTGTCGATGACTCGCTTGGCCTTGCCTTCGCTACGCGGCAGAGAATCCGGTTCGCAAAGCGTGACAATCACAGAAATGCCAAGAATCTGTTCGATGGAGTGCTTGAACTTCTTGGAGAGCTGTTCCATATCGCTCATGGAGTCGCTCACCATGTCGCGAGAAACTTCCACCTTGACTTCGAGCGTATCCATGTTGTTCTTGGTGTCGAGTACAATCTGGTAGTGCGGCAAAGCCTTTTCGGCGCGGAGGAGTGCTGTTTCGATCTGGCTTGGGAACACGTTCACGCCACGCATGATGATCATGTCGTCGCTGCGGCGGCCAATGCGGCGGATACGGCGGATGGTACGGCCGCATGCGCACTTGGTCTTTTCGATAGCGGTGATATCGCGGGTACGGTAGCGGAGGATCGGCATGGCGCGCTTGCTGAGCGTACTGATGACGAGTTCGCCTTCTTCGCCGTCCGGAAGCGGTTCGAGAGTTTCCGGGTCCACGATTTCGGGGTAGAAGTGGTCTTCGAAAATGTGAATACCATCGCGGCATTCGCATTCGCAACCCACGCCCGGGCCAACAATTTCAGAAAGACCGTAAATGTCGTAAGCTTTGATACCCGTCTTTTCTTCGATGTAGTCGCGCATGCCATCGCTCCACGGTTCTGCACCGAAGATGCCGCGCTTCACGTTCAACTTGGAAATATCGACGCCCATCTTTTCGGCAACGTCGATAATGCGGACAAAGTAGCTCGGGGTGCCACCGACTGCGGTCACGCCGAAGTCCTTCATGAGCATCACCTGGCGTTCGGTATTGCCGCCGCTAATCGGCACGACTGTGGCGCCGAGGGCTTCGAAACCGCCGTGAATGCCAAGGCCGCCAGTGAAAAGGCCGTAGCCGTAGAAGTTCTGCACAATGTCCGTGCTGCGGAAACCGCAGGCGAGGAGGCCGCGCTTGACGACCTGAGCCCAGACTTCCATGTCTTCCTTGGTGTAACCGACAACAATCGGCTTACCGGTGGTGCCGGAGCTTGCATGCAAACGCACGACTTCGCTCATGTCCACTGCAAAAAGCCCGTACGGATAAGTGTCGCGCAAGTCCTTCTTCATGGAGAACGGAATCTTCACGATGTCCTTCAAGGTCTTGATGTCATCGGGGGTCACGCCCTTTTCGACCATGCGTTCGTGGAACAGCGGGACCTTTTCGTAGGCGAGCTTCACGGTTGCACGCAAACGCTGCAACTGCAATTCGCGCAATTTTTCTTCGGGCATAAAATCGAGCGCCATTTCGGGCAAGATCTTGTTTTCTTCGTCGTTCCAGGCTGTAGATCGCATAGTATCCTTCAATAGAGGGTTAGGTTAAAATTTTTCGCCTTAAATATATATAATGCACTTGCGTTGCGTTTAATTTAGGAGCGTTTCTTTTTCTTTGCGAAAATGCTCGGCTTGCGATTATCCATATATATGGGGCCCCCTTTGCGCATAGCGTAATACTTTCAGAAAGTGTAAAAACTGCATGTAGGGCGAATCTTGTTCTCCATATCTTCCGAACATCGGTTGTTGGGGCGCTTTTAAAAAATGTCCAGTGGGCGCGGGTGTGTAATTTTTGTATTTTTGGGCAGAAAATTTAAATAAACTGCTTTTATAGGTAGGTCTATTCTGCGTTCTCGTTCGCTTTTATTTGTTCTTGCTTTGGTCGGTATGTCGAATGCCCAATTGTTGGACATGTCGCAGATTTCCGACAAATATATGGTTGAGAATAAGATCAACAAGATTAGTGTCGAAGGCACTCACCATATGGATGATCGTTCGGTCCTCGGACGTATCGGAATCCGCACTGGCCAGAGCTATTCCCCGACAGCGCTTTCCGAGAAAGTCCAAAATTCGGTCAGCACACTTTATGCATCTGGTTTATTTGACGATGTGACTGCATGGGTGGACTATGTGGGCGATGACGGTTCTTATGTGGACTTGGTGTTCAAGGTCAAGGAACTTCCTGCACTTGATACCGCAATTTTGGATGGCTGCGATGAAGTCTCCGAAGATGACCTCCGCTTGAAAATCCGCATGATTCCGGGCCAGGTCTATAGCAAGGCCCAACTTGAACGTACACGTCAGGCGATGCTTGACCATTATCGTTCCGAAGGCTTCCTCCTTGCCGAAGTGGGCTACCGCGAAGAGCCTGTTGATGAATACCAGAACAAGGTGACATTCGTGATTCGTGAAGGCTCCAAGGTGCGTATCCGAGGCATTGACGTGAAGGGCAATGATCACGTGCCGGTCGAAGAAATTTCGGAACATATGCTTTCCAAGGAAAACCAGTGGTGGGGCGGCGGTGAATTCAAGGAAAATGTCTTTGAAGCTGACCGCGATACCGTGCTGAATGTATTCCGTCATTTTGGTTACCTGGATGCGGAACTCAATGATTACCATGCCGAATATCTACCGGATTCAACCTGCTTGTTCTACCTTGGACGCATGGTGCCGGTTGGAGAAAAATTGGCTCCGCTCTACACGCAGTTGAACGATGCTTTGGCCGATTCGACAAGCCCGCTTTACAAGATGGCTGGCAAGCCAACGATGGAAGTGACGCACTTTTATAGACACATGCGCAAGGCCGGTGACAAGAATCCGGTGACAAGGCGCATGCCGCAAGTCAAGGACGAAGAAGCCGCCTGGAAAATGTTGAACGACATTATCCGTTATGAATCGGCTCGTAAGGAATGGCTCAATCTCGTTGCCGGCAAAAACTGGAACAACCCGAAAATCGATTCTCTCTTGAAAATCAAGAAACGCACGGCTTACGAAAGCAAACTCCTCGTGCGCTACATGATCGAAGACTTGATCCCGGCTCTTTACAAGTATGATAACATCAAGACTTCTAGCGATATTATCGTCCATATTGATGTGACCGAAGGCCGTCGTTACTACATGGGCGGGCTCCACTTTACGGGTAATGAAGTCCAGAGTGACGCCATGCTTGGCTATGTGTTCCGCCTCGATAGTGGCGCTGTGTTCGACCAGTATCTCTACGAAGCTTCCCGCAAGGCTTTGCTCGATTCCTATCGTGAAGATGGTTACCTCTTTGCCCAGTTCGAGGAAGAGAGAACGTTCGAAAATGATTCTGTCGTGAACCTCGCCTTTAAGATGAACGAAGGCTTACCGGCCCAGATTCACAAGGTGCATGTGCGCGGCAATACCAAGACAAACGAAAAGGTTATTCGTCGTGAAGTGCGTCTGTACCCGGGTGATACGTACCGCCAGTCGGCATTGGAACGCAGCTTCCGCGACATCATGCAGCTCAACTACTTTGACATGGTTGTCCCGGATATCAAGGTCGTGGGTGAACAGGAAGTGGATTTGGACTTCGCCGTTCAGGAAAAGCAGGCCGGTACGGGTCAGTTCAGCTTGGGTGTTTCGTATAGCGAAAGCGATGGCTTTGTGGGTACGGCTAGCATTTCCATCCCGAACTGCTGTATGGGCGATGGCCAGCAGGCTGCCCTTAACCTCGAATACGGTGCAGACAAGAAGAGCGCTACAATTAGCTTTACCGAGCCGTGGTTCCTGGATAAGCCGATTACGCTGGGTGCAAGCCTCAGCTACTCTTGGTGGAACATGGAAGATTCCTATGAACATGACATCACTCGTTATGGCGGAAACATCTTTGCTGGTAAGCGCTTGAAATGGCCGGATGACTACTTCTACGGTCAGATTGGTTACGGCTGGCTCATGAACGACCAGGGCCCGAATATCCCCAATAGCTATGTGGTTTATACGGGTATCGAATCGGCGTTCAACTTCCGCATCCAGCGTGATGACAAGAACTTGCCGCAGTTCCCGACGGACGGTTCCCGCTATGTGCTCGACGTGCAGTGGGCGAACAAGTACTTTGGCAGTGATTTTGAATTTGTAAAGGCAGACCTCTCTATCAAGTGGTGGTTCCCGCTCTTCCGTGACCGCTTGTCAATTGCTCTTACAAATGAATACGGCGTTATCTTTGGTGACAAGTTGCAGCACCGCACTCTCTATAGAATGGGTGGTGTGCTTGGCTATGACGGTATGCTCCGTGGCTATAGCTCTGGTTCTATTGGTTACAGCCGCTTGGGCCGTAGTTACCAGTATGTCGGCGCAGAACTCCAGCTTGCCCTTGTGCCGCAGACGTTCTATCTCTTGCCGTTCTTCTTTGATGCCGGTAACGTATTTGGTGAACGCATCGATTTGGATAACAAGATTGAAAAGCCGAAGAAGAACCCGCTCACGGAATGGGATCCGACTTCGCTCAAGAAGGACATTGGTTTTGGCTTCCGTGTTGTAGTCCCGATGCTCGGTATTATCGGTTTCGACTTTGCTTGGCCGCTTGATCCTGGTGAAGCCTACAATGGTACGAAGTACTCTAAGGTGGGTGATATGGAATTCAACTTTGTCATTGGTCAGGCATTCTAGCTTGATTGGAGGTGCGCTATGTTTCGCAAGTTGATAGTTTTTCTTTCGATAGTCTTTGCTTGTGCAAGCTTTGCTGAAGATGGTCTCCGCATAGCTCATGTTGATTCGAAGATTATCTTTGACGGATTCAAGGGCACTAGGAAGGCTCAAGAAGAATACGATCGTCAGGTGGCAAAGTGGGAGCAGCAGGCAAACCTTCTGCAGAAGGAACTTGCTGCTATCAAGGAAAAACTTGATAAGCAAGTACTGATGCTCTCTGACGAGAAAAAGCGCGAACTTGAGGCCGAATATAATAAGAAGGATACAGAACTCAAGTCATTCATCGATCGCGTCTACGGACGTAATGGTGAACTCATCACCGAAAACGAAAAGGTGAGTGCCCCGATTATCCAGCTTATCCGCAAGGCCGTGAACGAAATTGCGCTCCAGGAAGGCTATGACATGGTCGTGGATCGTGCCACCGGCGCTGTACTCTTCTGGAAAAAAGAAAACGACCTTACGAATAAAGTGCTGAACTATTTGAATAATAGGTAGTTTGTAGTTGGTAGAACTTAGAGCTTAGAACTTAGAATGGAGTTGCTAGTTCTAAGTTACTAGAGGTGTCGCAGCATTCGCTTTTTCACGTCATTGCGAGTGTAGCGACCACTAGCCCCATCCAGTTAAATTTTAATAGTGAATACCCCGCAGTTCTGAAAGCTGCGGGGTGTGTTTTTATTGGATGATTGATGCCGAATTCTTTACAGCTTTAGCGCTTTGGCTCTATCCCAGGTAGATTTTTTGTATTTTGTTTTGCCTTGTTCGCTCAGTTTTTTGACGTGATCTTGTCTAAATTTTTCAATACTTCCCAATATCCGTTACGAGTTGTACCAATGTGGCGAATTGCTGGATTAGAACCATTCTTAAGCTTGTTAAGGTAATACTTTATTTGATTTGTATCCATTCCCAATGATTGGGCCATTTCTCCTTGTGTTATATAGGGATTGTTTTTGAGAGCTTGGAGAATCAAAAGCTCTTTTTCGCTATATTGGGTAGGATTAGGTAGTTTTTTGTTCCACGAAAGAGATATCCTAAAATCGCCATGAAAATCTTGCATTTCCGGCTCTGGCAAGTTGTATTCTTGCATTGCTTTAAAAATATTTGGAATGCCGCTACCCCAAGATTTTATCGTATTGTTCGCCTAATTCTTCTTTAGTCTTTTGATTTTTTAACCTTGCTTGTTCCCGTTGTCAAATGTGGCGCAGTATTCGCCTAGCAATTTTTGAACCGTTTCTTGCGGAATCAACTTCTTCTTGTATTCTGCGATCAATGTCGGACTCATCGAACGATTCATCGCGTATTCAACAACAACTTGATCTGCTGAAGGACAAAGAATCATACCGATGGAGGGATTTTCGTTTGGCTTTCTCACATCCCTATCCAACGCTTCCAGATAGAATTCAAGTTGCCCCAAATCCTTAGGATGAAACTTTGTTGTTTTTAGTTCGATTGCAACTAAAGCTTGCAAGCCTCTATGATAAAAGAGTAAATCGGCTTTGAATGTAGATGAACCGACCTGCAAAACATATTCCATATCAACAAAAAGAAAATCCTTGCTGCCGAGTTCCAAAATGAAGTTCTTCATTTTCTCTACAATAGATTTTTTCAGTTTATTTTCCGAATGCTTTTGCGGTAAGCTTAAAAAATCTAGGAAGAGTTCGTCCTTAAAGGCTATACCTGCTTGCGGATAATTTTTCAGCATCCCTTTTGAAAGATTCTTCTTTGAACGTAAAAGGGTCGTGAAAGTATCGTTCTTAATACAACGTTTCAATTCCCTGAAATTAAGACGCTCTTTATTTGCGTAGAGCATATAGAAAAGACGTTGTTCTTTTGTTTTGCAATGACAAAGAATTTCTACGTGGTTTGAAAATGATGTAAGCGAAACAACCTTCGGAAACGAGCTTAATTGTGCAGACGGTGTCTGCACAATTTCCATCTTTCTATTTTTCTTTGTGTCCGTTTCCAATTGTGCAGGTTCTGTCTGCACAAATTCAGAGTTCAATTTTTCAGCAACAAAATTCAAGAATCCTTCCGATGAATATTCATCGTAAAACATGACCATGTTGTAGATGTTCCTTTTGCTGAACCCTTTCAGCGTAGGATCTTGCGTATGAATATAATCAGCAAGTTCGGCGACAACTTTTGTTCCCCATTCGTTGCTCTTTATCTTTTGACTTACATATTGCCCGACAAACCACACTGAACTAAGGTGCTTTTCGTTTACTTCACTAGCTGCCAGCGAACGCATTCTCTGAATCTGGTTTAAAATCGTTGAAAAATGCGATTGTAGTGTTTTTTCATTTACTTTTTTAGTCATTTGGCGTATTCCTTTTGGCAGTAAAATAGATTATTGGGGCGGTGAGTGCAATAGCGATCGTTTCCTTCGATTGGACTAATGCTCCTTGCGTTATAGAGGGGCTGTTTTTGAGGGATTGGAAAATCAAAAGCTTTTTACTCAGACAATTAAATTTCTTTTCAAATTATTTTCTTCTTCGCGCATCGCTGCCCGAAATTTTTCAAAGCTCCCTTTTATCTCGGGAACTGTAAATGGCATGATGGTCAGCTTGATTGAATCGTCGTTATAAAGCGTCAAACTTGATGCTCGGTGCGTCTCATTGAACTTTACGGGATGAATTAAGAACCCCTGTTTTGATTTAAATCTAAACAGGTAGGCTAGCATTTGAAATGCATCATCGCGGCCTAAACCGCCATTTAGTTGCTTATACTTGGCGTCGATAATTGCTGTTGCTGAATCTACTTGGCCTTTTGCCGTGTTGCAACCTATCATAAAATCGGGGAAAACCCAGCGTCGATTTTGATGGCCGTCATTCTTGAATAGATATTGAGCCCCTTTGCCTGTTCTATTGTTGGGGTGGCGCAATTTCTCCTTGAATTGTTCTTCTAGCACGATATTCAAGTATTCCTCCCAAAGACTTGCTCCGTCAAATAAAATTCCGTTTATTTGATGTTCTGAATTTTCACCATAACTTAACTTTTTATGCATTAGAATAGCAATGCATAACTTGCGTAGGGGCTCGTATGCTGTATAATAGGGATGTGTTATTGGACGGAGATTTTTTGAGATAATTTGTTGACGGGTATTTCTGCTATAGCTTGATGTAGCTTGTTCGATTGCTTTTACATTATCAAATGTTTCGGAATAAACATCGCTGCCTAAAATTGACTTTCCGAAAGAACGCAAACGGATATATTCAATTGTGTGGCGTATCAACTGTGTGATGTTGTTATCCGTAGTGTATTCGCGTGTATGGTATGCGACCTTTCCATTGAAAGGAATGTTATACCGTATATGACGAGCGATATCGATTGGACCACGAACATTTGCATCGTTGTATTCTCGAGTTACGTATGCTCGATAAACGCCTTGTTTTAAAGCGTTGTTCAAGTAACCGGGGAACAGATAATACAAAAAATCAAAGAAAGAATCTTCGCCTGCATCGGTTCGTGGCGTGTATGCTACATTACAAATCTTTTGCAACATGTAGTGTAAAAAGTAATTCTTGTCATTTAAATCAAAACGCGAAGTAATATTGACTCGGATGTCGTTCTTGAGACTTATGAAGCCCATTATATTGCCTGTAGAAATCCTCGGCGTTGTTTCGTCTGAATAATCTACATTGAAAATAGCATCGTTATCTTTTAAATCTAATTCCTTTGAAAAGGGAGGATAGATGATGAATCTGAATTTTTCACTGGCTAACGATTTTAAATCTTTTCCGGCAATGCTGTCTAAAGCTCTTCGAATTTTTTCGGGAGACGAATCAAGAGCGAATACTTGATTTTGCGTATTGTCTTTTAGAGTAATTAACTTCACGATTAATTTTCGCTTATTTCGTCAGAAGAATCTTTTGGGTCTTCGTTCATGGAATATGCTTTTTCCAATTTTTTGAATTTTTCGCCACTTTCGTCAATGCCGCGTAAATATTCGCGGACAACGCCTTCGATATGGTATTCCCAAAGCTGTTGGAATCGTTGATTGGTATCACCGCTGTAGTTTTTGAGTTTTAAGAAATAAGCAGGGCCGATATCGTATGCTGAAGAAAGTCCTTCTGTTTGTTCAATTGCAGCATTCAAAGATTGCATTCGTTTTATTGCTTCATCCGCATATTCTGCAATACCATTCTCGGTATCGCTTAGCATTTCAATGCGGTCATCAGCCTTGATTTCTTTGAATGCGAATCTACGACGCATTGCAAAATCCATGCTTTCGACGCTGCGATCAATGTCGTTCATTGTACCGATGATATACACGTTTTCGGGGACGAAGAAACCTTCTGTAAACGTATCGTCGTCATCTACAAGATTTTGATACTGTGTCTTTATTTTTCCTTTCTTTCCACGATAACCTGGATCAATAGCGAAGAAAAGTTCTCCAAAAATCTTAGATATCTCACCACGATTGATTTCATCAATGATAAAAACAAAGTTTTTTCTGTTTATTTTTATTGCTTCAATATTTTCTTTTTTTATTCCATTGTATTTGGATACAAGCTGATTTATGGCCCAACGATATTGGATGTAATCTAAATGATTTGCTCCATTAATATATTTTTCTGCTATATCGTCAATTTCTTTTTGGGTCATTTTATCATGTGCTATCTGTTTGTCTTTTAATAAACTGAATAGAATTTTCAAGTATTCTTTTTTTGTATTTTTGTGCCTTCCCGATTTTGTGCTAAATACAATCTGCCCCTTACTAGACAAAGAAACTCTTAAATCTCCTTTTTCTGTTTTGTATGTTGAGATTACTTCATTATCAATATCATCTTGTAACTCTGCATAAATTTTTTCAAATATTTCATCATCTTTGGTTTCTTGAATGCTGCGATTACTGTCAGTTATATTTTTTATTGCTTTTTTACAGAACCGCTTAAATTCTCCATCTTTAAGTTCAAATCCATCAGCCTTGCCATTCTCTCCTTTGGCTGGTCGAAGTCCTTCAACAAAGTCAGTATAGTCGTAGGATTGATGAAATTGAACAAAGCCGATTTCTTCATCGGAACAGTCCATAGATTTAGCAATCTGTTTGGCTAAATATGTTTTACCGGTGCCTGGAGCGCCATGAAGAATGATGTTGTGATTTGCAAGTAAAAGATTTTTGCAGGCTTCTGTTGTCTTGTTTGTCATAGAGCCAATAAAGTCTCCAAAAATAATTTTAATGGCTTCGTTCCCATTAACAGGAAAAAGTGTTCCGAACCAACCTCCTTTATCCATTTTAGGACCCTTCCCATGGAATAGATTGTCGGTGTCTTTATTTATTTTTTCAAGGTTAACAATTCCATTTTCTTTATCTACAGAAGTAACTTTTGAAATTTGCCAAATTGTCAAATCATTAGTCCCGCCATAAGAATGAAATGCAAAGAAATCACCTTCTTTTATTTTTTTGATGTTGTCCCATGCTTGCTTTGCACCCTTATTTGGAGATTCCCTATCCCATCCAATTCGCCAGTATTCATTTTTTTGAAATTCTTCTAATTTGCTTTCTTTACCGTCTTGCCATTTAATACCCCCGGACCAAAAATTAATTTCATCAATCGGACGAGTGTTTTTCCATGCGTTGTAAGACAATGTGGGTATAGATTGGAGTTCTCCAGTATGTTTTTTTTTATTTAAAAAATCTAAAAGTTCATTATATTGCAGGGATTTCGGTTTCTTTTTATCTATTTGCCAAGAATATTTTTCCTTAAGATAGCTTGAGGTGTTGTTGTCTAGTGGGCATAATTCTTCTGGTCTTATCCAGAAAAAAGCCATAGTCAATTTAGCCAACGCAATACCATCTATTTTTAAAGCATTATCAAAATCAGAATCGTCAAACTTAGATTGTTGAACGTCAAGAAATAGTTTCCATAATAAATTTATATCATCTTGCTTGTTTGCATAAACAGAGTTGATGTTGTTTAAAATGGGAATTCCATCCCAATCAGCTGGAGCAGAACTCTGTAGCTCAAATTTATCTTTGAAGTATGTAGCGATTTCATTTCGCCGTTGAAATGTAGAACGGTTTAATAGGCCAAATACTGTAAATGGATCAATGTCGTTGATTTTTGAAAAAAGTTTATTTGTCAAATAATCACGGTATTTTTCACGAATACCTTTTATGATTTCAATAAGAGTTTGACGATTTTCTCTGTATTCACATAATTTGTGGGCGAGTTCCTTAAAAAAGGGAATCCACGTAAAATTATTTGTTGTTGGTATGTCAGACATATAAACCTCTCTATCTTAATTATACATTTTGTTGTTCGGTATGCGTTCAATTATTGCGAAAACAAACCTTGATTGGGGGTAAATGCCTATTCTTGCTTTTCCCATAGCTCTTTCAATCTCTTGAATGCGGCCTTGAACCAATTTGCGTCA
>CAMJNF010000010.1 GCA_946407235.1 uncultured Fibrobacter sp.
GAAATCGGCTCCATGAAAGAAAAGGAAGAACTTTCGGCTTACGAGGTGCTTGGGCTCGACCCGTACCGCTACTTGGCAATGCCGAGGTATTTTGCATTTTTGACGATGATCCCGTGCCTTACCGCCATCTCGAATGCGCTTGCGTTGATTGGTGGTTGGATTGTTTGTGTACTTGCTCTTGATATCACGACCTACACCTATTCAACCGGTATGCAGTACCTGTTCGAAAACTTGGACTTGTGGGCGGGGATTATCAAGTCGATCGTGTTTGGTACAATCATCTTTGTATTGGCTTACTATCACGGAACGCACTCCAAGCCGGGTGCGCACGGCGTGGGTCTTGCAACGATGAGTGTTGTGGTTTCTAGTTGTCTTATGATTTTGGTTTCTGACTTTATTCTTGACGCGTTCATGTTCTTCTAGTTGAGGTGGGTTTATGCCGAATGTAAAAATCGATCCGAACGACATTGCGATTCGACTCAAGGGATTAAAAAAGTCCTTTGGCCCTCAAACGGTTCTTGAAGACGTGAACCTCGATATTCGCCGTGGCGAAACGATGGTGATTATCGGAAAGTCCGGTGGTGGCAAGTCCGTTATCTTGAAGCACATGATTGGACTTTTGCAGCCGGATGGCGGCGAAGTGACTGTCGATGGCGTGACAATCAGTACGCCCAAATTCTTTGATACGCGTACCATCCGTCGCAAGATGGGTATGTTGTTTCAAATGGGCGCCTTGTTCGATTCCATGGACACGGGTGAAAATATTGCATTTGCATTGCGTGAGCATCACCCGGAAATGTCTGAGGCTGAAATCCAGAACGTCGTTACAGAAAAACTCCAGATGATCAACCTTGTGCCTTCGTTCCGTACAAAGATGCCGTCTGAACTTTCGGGCGGTATGCGTAAGCGTGTGGCGCTTGCTCGTGCCATTGCGCTTAATCCAGAAATTCTTTTGTACGATGAACCGACGACGGGTCTTGACCCGATTACGAGTGACGTGATTAATGATCTTATTCTTGACATGCAGAGCAAGCTCGGTGTAACCTCAGTCGTGGTGACGCATGACATGGTTAGCGCTTTCAAGGTGGCGGACCGTATAGCGATGCTTTTGAATGGCCGAATCATCGAAGTGGGGACCGTCGATGAAATCAAGAATACGAGCAATCCGTATGTGCATCAATTTATTACAGGACAACGTAAAATTTCGGTGGATGGTGAAAATCAGGAATAATTTTTTAAAGAGAGTTGTTTATGGATAGGAAGAAGAAATTAATAACTTTATTTTTAACGTCCGCTATGGCGGTTCTTTGGGCGTGCGGCGAAGGCGATATTTCCGCCGTGACCGACAAAGACGAAGTGAATGCAAAGAAAATCGCTGATATGAGCGATAGTGATTTCTTGGCCTATTACGAGGCCTATTGCAAAAAGCAGAAGGACTGCAAAATTGAATATAATAGCAGCAGTTCTGTTGCCAAGAGCAGTTCTTCGAAAGCCAAGTCCAGCAGTTCTGTTAAATCCTCCAGTTCTGGAAAAGGTCCTGGCAGTTCTGCAACGTCTTCGGCTTCAGGAAAGGGTTCCAGCAGCTCTACGAAGACTTCCAGCTCATCGAAGGGGAAAGGTTCTTCGAGCAGTACTGCTCCGGTGATACCTGTTTCGGGCAAATGCAATTTGATCAAGCCTGATGTTGTTCATGTGGGCGACGATGTGATTTGGACTTACCTGCCGGATGAAAATTCAATTGAATCTGCTTCGTACGAATGGGAAGTGAATGCCGAAGTCGGAAAGAGCATTATTAGTGGTGATCTCACGGGAACAGGTTTGCCTCAAATTGTCGTGAAATTCACGAAGACCGGCACAAAATATGGCCCGACGCTTACTTTTGCAGGCAAGGAATTTGACTGTGAAAATTTAAAGGTTGTCGAAGCCGATACTAAAGTGAGCTCTTCGTCTGTTGTTGCGTCTTCGTCTTCCAAGGTTGAAGAATCCTCGTCCTCGGTTCCGCCGTCTTCTTCAAGTGTGGCACCTGTGGGACACTGCGAGGCTAGCAAACATGAAATTGAAGTTGGTGAACCTGTCGATGTCTATATTGCTGATCCGGATGGAAATGTAGTGACAGGCAAATATAACTGGAGAGATCTGGGGACTGGCGCTGAATTGAAGAATGGCGTGCGGAAGAGTGATGATGGTTCCACAAAGATTACCATAGTGTATTCTATACCGGGTGAAAAGGAACTTCAAGGTCAATTCCCGATTAAGCAGAAATCGCTCATGTGTGATAAGGTCGAAGGCGAGCCGTTCCTGTACGTTAAAGATAAACCGGGAAGCTCCTCGTCCTCTTCTGAAGAGATTGAAGAAAGTTCTTCTTCGACTGCGGCACCGAAATCAAGCTCTTCTAAGACCGTTGATCCGTGTGAAGTGGACCCTGAAGGATGCGTTGTCTAACGGCAATAATCTGATAGAATTGGTCGACTAAAATTTATGAAACGTTCCGGAATCGAAACCGGGACGTTTTTTTTACAATATTAGTGAAAAAAAATCCTTACGTTCGTTGCGTTTTGAAAACGTTTAATTTATTTTTAAACCGAGGGATTTTTTATGAAAAAAAAATATGGATTGGTGGTGTTAGGGGTTGCTACAGGCTTTTGGGCTTGTGGTAGCGGTGATATAATAAAGCCGGATCAGTACGATGAATTGATGGCTTCTCAGGATGAAGATGATTCCACTGCTATAGGTGGTGTTATCGATATCCTGAGTCCTGTAAAATGTCCGGAATGCTTTGCTGGGCAAGAGTTTTCCAGCTCTTCTGTGGCGCCGCCACCTCCGCCCCTTTCTTCTAGTTCTGTTTACCAACCGCCTCAAGAACGGTCTTCTTCCTCGGCTCGTAGGGTCAGGTCTTCTTCGTCGGTGCAGTCGAGTTCTTCTTATTCTCCGTACTATCCTCGATCTTCGTCGCATGGTGGCTTTAGGCGTTCTTCAAGTAGCTCGGCAACGACTCCTGGTGACGGTGTCGTCGGAACTTGCGCTCCAAATAAAGCGATTGTCGAGAAGGATGAAGACGTCGTGTGGAAATTTACTCGTGATCCGGCCGTGGATCCTCAGTCGTTGATGAGTGCAACTTTCACCTGGTCTATGCCTGATGCATCGCGTCCGACGGCTACGGCTACGGGTGCTAATGGCATTTCTCAAAAGGTGCAATACGCAACTTCGGGTGTTCATGAAGCTACTGTAGTGGTTTCCATGGGGGCCGCTTCTTATACGGTTCAATGTACTCCGGTACAGCAGAATGGTGAAGTAATCAAGAATTGCAAGTGCTCGACTGCAGCGACTTCCGTAGACTATACTGCAACTCCGGATATTTCTTGGACTGTGGGTGGTTGTACTTCTGCCGCTGGCCCGAACTTCTCTTATGTATGGGATGGCACTCCAGGTGGCGCAACTTACACAAAGACGTTTGTAGCTGCTACGGCATCTTATGCGCCGACGCTCAAAGTGGCTAATACTGACAATACGGTTATAGAAGTGACTTGCCCGGCAGTCAAGGTGACTAAAGGCCCGGAATACACGTTTACAGCTAAAGATAAGCCTATTGCTTTGCCGGCCGGCGAGTCTAATGTTGTCTTTGACTTGCCTGCGTCATGGCATGGTGGGACTACTACTGGTACTTGTACACTTAGATGTGGTGAGGCGGATGGTCCGGTCACGATTACTGTTGGAAGAAATTCTTCCAAACCGGATAATTCGGCAACGTTGTCATTGCCTGTTTCTCAGACAATCAACAAAACCTCTCTCGTTATTAAACTTGATAAGGCCGCAAAGTGTCAAGTTGGTTATTAACCTTGTAGTATAAGCGACGTAAAAGACCTCTCTCGTGTGAGCTTTTGTATTGTTTTGTTTACAAAAATGTCCTGTAACTTAGTTCAGGACGTATTTTTCGTAACTTACACAA
Source organism: uncultured Fibrobacter sp. (assembly GCA_946407235.1). Lineage (GTDB taxonomy): Bacteria > Fibrobacterota > Fibrobacteria > Fibrobacterales > Fibrobacteraceae > Fibrobacter. The sequence goes on from CAMJNF010000010.1 coordinate 3,947, forward strand.
TAAAAAACACTTACAGAGTTTGCATATTGGCGAGATATAATTTATTTTTCGTCTAAGAGGTTTTTTATGAATAAAAAGATTTATGGATTAATGGCTTTGGGTATTGCCACTGGATTTTGGGCTTGTGGTAGTGGTGATATTATTAAGCCCGATACGAACGATAACTATATGATGATGGATACGGGCGAAGGTGGTTCCGTCCGTGCCGATATTCTGAATACTGTAAATTGTCCGGAATGTTTTGCGGGACAGGCTCCATCAAGCTCTTCTGTAGCTCAGCCTCCTCAGCCGCAATCTTCTAGTGCTGTTACGCCGCCGCCGGTGGGTCAGTCTTCTTCGTCTCGTACGGTCAAGTCTTCTTCGTCTGTTCTTTCGAGTTCTTCTGTTAATCCGTTCCCGCCCCTGGGTTCTTCGTCTTCGGCGAATCCGACATCTTCTTCTGGTGGCACGAATCCTGGTAAAGGCGTAATTGGAACCTGCGCTCCAACTAAAGCGATTGTCGACAAGGATTCTGCCGTCGTGTGGAAATTTACTCGCGATGCGGCCGTGGATCCTCAACAGTTGATGGGAGCGACTTTTAACTGGTCTATGCCTGGTGCAACGCCTGCAACGGCTTCGGCTACGGGTGCTAATGGCCTTTCTCAAAAGGTGCAATACGCAACTTCTGGTGTCCATACAGCAACTGTTGTCGTTAACATGGGTGCCGCAGCTTATACGGTTGAATGTGATCCGGTTCAGAAGAATGGTGAAGAAATCAATGGTTGCAAGTGCTCGACCGAAGCGACTTCTGTAGACTATACAGCAACGCCGACCGCATCCTGGTCTGTGACTGGTTGCACTTCGGGTGCTGGCCCGACCTTCTCGTATGAATGGGATGGCGCTCCTGGTGAAGCGACTTTCACCAAGACGTTTACAGCTGCTGCTGCATCTTATGCGCCGACGCTTAGAGTTGCCAATACAGACAATACTGTCATTAATGTGACTTGCCCGGCAATCAAGGTGACTGAAGGTCCGGAATATACGATTAAGGCTAAACAGCAGGATGGTGCTATTCCGCTTCCTGCTGGTGAAACTTTAGTTCACGTGCAAGTTCCTACAAGTGGTCAAAACTGTGTTATTTTCTGCCAAACGACTTGGAATGCCGAAACTGAAGGAAAGCTGGACATGGCTGTAGGTGATCAGGAAAAATCCGGCGCATTTAATGTGACCGTAGATTTGCCGATCTCTAGCTGCGATGACGATGATCTCAAGTTTACGTTGTCGGCTCCTGCAACTTGCGGTGTGCAGTAATCGTTTGAGTTAAAAACAAATTTAAAAGACCTCCCCAATAGGGAGGTCTTTTTGTATGCTTCGTGGCAAAGCCACTCAACATGATGTGAATACGGCTTTTAATCCCCGACGTGTCCGTTGTGGAGTCTGTCGAGGAAGTCCCTTGTTTCCTTGGCAACGATCCCGCTTAAGAGAATCAAGGCAATCAAGTTCGGGAAGGCCATGAGGCCGTTGAAAATATCTGCACTTGTCCAAACGGCGCTCACCGTGAGGTAGGGGCCGATGAAGATGGCTGCGATATAGACCCAGCGGTAGATGAGGGTTGCTTTTGCATTTTTGCCGCCCATCAGGTACTGCAAACATTTTTCGGAGTAGTAGGCCCAACCGAGAATCGTCGTGAATGCAAAGAACACAAGTGCGATGGCGAGGAAGAATGGTGCGATGGAGGCGCCTGCCGGAATGATGGAAAGTCCTCTGGAGAATGCTTCCATGGTGATGTTCACGCCTTCGAGTCCAAGTTTCGGATCCCAGGCTCCGGAGACGACGATGGCAAGACCGGTCATCGTACAAATGATAATTGTGTCAAAGAAGGTGCCGGTCATGCAAACAAGACCTTGACGAACAGGTTCTTTTGTCTTTGCGGCTGCCGCTGCAATCGGTGCAGAACCGAGGCCTGCTTCGTTACTGAAAATACCACGTGCAATGCCTTTTTGCATGGCGATAAAGATTGTACCCACGGCACCGCCTGTGATGGCGCTAGGATTGAATGCCGCCTGCACGATGATCTGGATGGCAAGCGGAATCTGGGAAAAGTTCAGGAGCAAGAGGAGTACGCAGGCGAGGATGTAAATGATCGCCATGATGGGAACGATGTATGTCGAAACCTTGGCGATGCGCTTGAGTCCGCCAATAATGACGGTTGCGGCAAATGCTGTGACTAGGAATCCTGTAATGGCTGTTGTAATGCTCACGGAGTTTCCGCCGATATTGATAAATTCACCAGCGTTTGGCGTGAGGCGGGCCATGGCGCTTGTAATGCCGTTGACCTGCGTAATGGTACCGATGCCGAGGAGACCTGCCAAAACGCCGAAAATAGCGAACAAGACGGCGAGCCATTTCATGTTCCAACCGAAGCGTTCCTTGATGCCTGTTTCAATGTAATAGAACGGTCCGCCAAGAACCTTACCGTCTTTGCCGACGGTGCGGTACTTGACCGCAAGCACGCCTTCGGCGTATTTTGTTGCCATGCCGAGGAATGCGGCAACTTCCATCCAGAAGAGTGCGCCCGGGCCGCCAGTACCGATAGCGGTTGCGACACCGACGATGTTTCCGGTACCAATCGTTGCTGCAAGTGCTGTGCAAAGGGCGCCAAAGCTCGAAACTTCGCCTTCGCCACCCTTTTCGTTATGCAGCATGAAGCGGAGTGCATTGGGCAGGTTAATGACTTGCAAGCATCCGAGACGAATTGTGAGGAGGAAGCCTACGAAGAGAATGATGACAATGAGGGGAACGCCCCAGACGTACCCATCGATAGCATCGAGAATGGAATTGAGAGTTTCCATAAGTAATCCTTGATGTTAAGGGGTTTTACATCAAAGTTAGAAACTATATGCTTGTCAGTGTGGCGACATTTTGAGTGTAATCCACGCCTTCGATGTCAAAACCGTTTGTGGCGAGGAAATCGTGGCGGTAGCCTTCGAGGTCGCCCATTTCGGCAAGGTTCTCTTGCGTGACGGTTGCCATGCGCTTGTCCACTTCTTCTTGAACTTTTGGATCCAATTCGTAATCGTCAATGCGGATAAGGTGATTTTCGTCCGTCGGGACGCTGGCATCCGTATAAAGTCTTTCGGTCAAGAGGCGTTCCATTTGCTCGATGCAGCCTTCGTGATTTCCCATTTCCTTCATGACCTTGAAAAGCACTGAAATGTACATCGGGATGATGGGAATGACAGCGCTGGAGCGTGTAACGAGCCCTTTATTTACCGATACATAGGCTTCGCCGTGCAATTCGTTTTGCAGTTCTTTGTTGAGTTCGAGCGCTGTTGCTTCGAGGTGCTTCTTGGCGCCGCCGATTGTACCATCGCGGTAAATGGCGTGGGAAAGCTTGGGGCCGATGTAGGAATAAGCGACTGTCTTTACGCCTTCGGCGAGAACGCCTGCTGTTTTGAGCTGTCGGACCCAGAGCGCCCAGTCTTCGCCTCCCATCACTTTTACTGTGTTTGCTGCTTCTTCTGCGGTGGCGGGTTCTGCGCTGATAGTGCTTATTTTGCCTGTAAGGCAATCGATGGTGGCGCCTGAGAATACTTTGCCGATCGGCTTTAGCACGCTGCGGTAGATTGTTCCGTTGTCCGGATCGACGCGAACGGAACTTGCGACACTGTAAACGAGAAGGTCTACTTTACGGCCCATCTTTTTGAGCGTGTCGATAACGTTTTTGCGCATTTCGTGCGAAAATGCGTCTCCGTTGAATGTCACGGCTTCGAGTCCCGCCTCTTTTGCGAATTTGTCGAAAGCCATGTTGTTGTACCAGCCCGGCGTGCCTGTCTTTTCGCGGGAACCATCGTTCCCGTCGGAGCCTTCTTTCTCAAAGGATACACCAATTGTTGTTGCTTTGTAGCCAAATGCTGCGGTGATGCGGCTTGCGAGTCCGTAGCCAGTCGAGCATCCAAGAACAAGTACTGTCTTTGGGGCGTTCTTGGGTACGTTGTTGAAAATGCCGCGTTCCGTAAATTTCTTTTCGATGAAATTAATTTGATGTTTTACATCGGCTGCGCAGCCCTTTGGGTGGGCGTTGATGCACATGTTGCTGCGAATCATTGGTGTAATGACCATTTGGACTCCATAGAATTTATTGCGCTCGCAAGTTAGAAATTAAAAAAGCGTGGCCTTGGCTTGCATTTTTAAAAGCGGTATCGTTAAAGTAATTCGTAATATAAATGCAATAGTTTTGAAAGTTTGTAAGAATTGTTTACGTGAAAGTATTCCAATATGTAGTTAGAAACAAGGACTTAATTCGATTATATGCAATTGATTTTGCTAATTTTTGTCACAAAAATAAATATGGATTTAAAGAGGAATCTATGACTGAAAAAAGTCCTGTCCGTGTCCGCTTTGCTCCGAGCCCCACGGGTTATTTGCATGTGGGTGGAGCTCGTACCGCAATTTACAACTACTTCTTTGCTAAAGCTACTGGTGGCACGTTCTACCTGCGCATCGAAGATACAGACCGCAAGCGCTACAACGAAACCGCATTGCATGACTTGATGCGCGACCTCAAGTGGCTTGGTCTGCAGTGGGACGAAGGTCCGGGTTGCGAAGGCGACTGCGGTCCGTACTTCCAGAGCGAACGCCTGGACATCTACCACCGCGAAATCAAGAAGCTCTTGGATGCTGGCTACGCTTACTACTGCTTCTGCTCCGAAGAACGCTTGCAGGAAGTTCGCGCCGAACAGGAAAAGTCTCATGTGCCGGTGACCGGTTACGACCGCCACTGCCGCAATATTAGTCGCGAAGAAGCCGAAGCCCGCATTGCCGCTGGCGAGAAGGCTGTTATCCGTTTCAAGGTTCCCGAGACGGGCGTCACCGAATTCGATGACATGATCCGCGGCCACATCAGCTACCAGAACGAACTTCTGGATGACCTCGTGCTCATCAAGCGCGATGGTTACCCGACTTATCATTTCGCAAGCGTTGTCGATGACCACTACATGGGCACGACGCATGTGCTTCGTGGTGACGAATGGATCAGCTCCACGCCGAAGCACGAACTCTTGTACAAGGCTTTTGGCTGGCAGCCGCCTGTATGGTGCCACCTGCCGGTGATTCTCGACAAGAACGGCGGTAAGCTTTCCAAGCGCAAGGGCGCTGCTTCTGTCGGTGACTTCCGCGACCTCGGTTACTTGCCTGAAACGCTCGTGAACTACCTCGCGCTCCTCGGCTGGAATCCGGGCGATGACCGCGAAGTCATGACCATCAAGGAAATGATTGATTGCTTTACGCTCGAACGCATCAACCCGAAGTCCGCAAGCTTCGACGAGAAGAAGCTCCAGTGGATGAATGGCCAGCATATCCACATGTGCGACGATGCTTTACTCAAGGGCATCATGAAGGACGGCCTCACGGCTAAGGGCATTGACCTTTCTAAGGAACCGGAAGAACGCCTCGACGAAATCGTGAAGCAGCTCAAGCCGCGTGCACACTTTGTGCAGGACCTTGCCGAAATGGCCGTGTACTTCTTTGTCGCTCCGACAACGTATGATGAAAAGGGTGCGAAGAAACATTTTGGTGAAGGCTCCAAGGAACTTGCAACGCTCGTGCGTGACATGCTCGCTTCCATCGAAGACTTCAAGACTCCGGTGATTGAAAAGGGATTCTATGATCTCGCTGAACGTTGTGGCCACAAGGTCGGTGAACTCGTCGGTGCTCCGCGCCTTGCCGTGTCCGGTGTGACCGCAGGCCCTGGCCTTTGGGAAATGTTCGAACTCATCGGAAAGGAAGAAGTCCTCCGCCGAATGGATGTGGCACTCCCGCTGATGAAATAGAATAAAGTGGTTAGTATGCAGTGGTTAGTAAACAGGAATTGCGATTAGAACATTTCTATTACATGCCTAACCACTAACCACTAATCACCAACCACTTCCCTCAATCTATGCGTCAATATTTTCCATATCGTTTGTACTCGCAGCAACTGTACTGCCGGCAATGCCAGCAGGCTGTTCGCCATGATGTCTGCGCTATGGAAGAGTATTCGACGTTTGGTGGTATTGAGCGCGGAATCCCTTTGCTTTGTGTTTGTACGCACTGTGGAACATTCCATGTGGCATTTTCGCAAGAGTTTGCCTTTTGCCATAAGGATGATCCTCAGGCAGAATATGCGAAAGTCTACGGACACAATCGTATATTCCCGGGCGACTGGCTTTACTTTGAAGGTGCAACTCGCCCTTGCATTGTAAAGAGCTTTTTCCAGTCTAGGGACAAAGAAGTTGTTGTCTATAAGAACGGGCTAACGGATGCGAAGTTCGAAGGACCGAAAATTTCGATAGACCATGAGGTGTCCCCAGAAGGTTACAGGCTTTTGCCGGCTCAGTGCGTCAATACTTTGCTTGGTGATCATGTTTATCATGTCATCCGCAAGCAGTTTGGAATTGCCGTTGGTGTCGTCAAGGATGAAACCAAGGACAAGCTTGTGGTGAAAATGGATGATGGACTGGTAGTCTTCATGAGCTATCCGCGTTATGCGGAAAATGCGCCGAACGATGAAGTTGTTTCTGTTGTGCGTAAACAGTTGGAACTTTTGTCGGACGGCCTTAGTGAAGATATATCTGTTGACGCTGGACAGGGGATTGTCTATTTGCGGGGTTTTGTAGATAGCCTTGCGACTAGGCGTGCGTTACAGACAAAAGTCTGTGAAATTGCAGGTCTCCGTGGTTGCGTGAATATGGTCCGTGTCCGTAAAAGTTCTAAGATCTCTGATGCGGATTTGGAACGTCAAATTTGGGATGTTTTGGATGATGTAGCCCATCCAATTTTTAAGTATAGTGTCAAGGTAAAGTCTGGCATTGCAAAGGTGACCTTCTATTACGAAGACGAAGTTTATCCCGATGAATTAAGGCCTCGTATAGAATGTATTCCAGGCATAGTCTCTTTGAATATGCATGGTACAGCGATTCTAAAAAAGAATCTCGGGAAACAAGACCTTTGCAGAAAAATTATGGAAAGGCTAGCGTCATATCGTTTCTTGAAGAATTCGTTTGTTCATGTTACGTATGTGGGGAAGCGATTCTTGGTTGAGGGACGTGTGGCGAATATTGTACAAAGAGAGTTTGCGCTATTGGCTGTTGCAGGTTTTGCACGGTCAGTGGCGGTGGGTAACCGACTAAGAATTTTAAAGACTTAGGAGAAAAGAGGAACAGTAATGGCTACTGGATACGAAAAGATTAATAAGATCAAGAGCAAACTTCGTGTGCCGATGACGGTGATGATGCTTGCTGACGCTATGGATTGTGGTCCGAGAACCATTTTCCGCCATTTGAATGCTTTGGAACAGGAAAATTGTGGGCTCCATAAGTTCAAGAAAGATGGCGAAACGTTTTATGTTATTCAGACTGAACAGAAAGTAGACTTCAACCAGAAAATCGTGAAGCAGCTTGAAAAGCTCAAAAAGACAATGAGCGACACGACGCCCCTGGACTTGAAGAATAGAAAGCTGATTGATAGCGTTATTTCGTCCATGCAGACTACGGACCCGGATGGCTTCAAGGCCGAAGCGATTACGCTGGACCCGAACTATATTATGGATTATGGTCCGTTTTGCGATCACAAGGCTCAAGAAACTAAAGTTTCCAAGCTCTTGATGGCCATTCGCGATGGTTTCAAAATTCGTATAACATACACTAGCACGAATGAAGATGGCGAAAAGAAAACGGTCGAAGTCAGCCCGATCAAGCTTGTGATGCGTGTAGATACGCTTTACTTGATTGCTGCTGATGAATCTTATGCCGAAACGCATGTCTTTAAAAATTATCTTGTCGAAAATATCCAGAACGTGGTACAGACAAATGTCTCTGCAATTTCTCTGAAAACTCCGTTTGAAGTTGAGGAACATTACAAGTATTTGTTTGGCAAGTACGTTTCTTCTGAAGACCCGCAAACGGTTTCGCTTCAGATTAAGTCGGGCTGGCTTAAAACGCAGTTCCTGAAGTCTCGTTTTTCGCCACTGGCTGAAATTAACGAAGATAAGGATGGTAACATGACTGTGACTTTGAAACTCCGGTTGACTCCGGACTTTAAAACATGGCTTTTTGGCGTATTGCCAGATTTGAAAATCCTGAAGCCGGAATCTCTGAAAACAGAAATGATTGAAAAATTGAAATCTACTTTGAAGGATATGAAGGCATAGTCATGGATTGCCGTCTTTCTGATTATAACTTTGAATTTCCGAAAGAACTGATTGCTTCCCGCACAGCGGGTAAAGGCAAAACAAAAATCCTTTACTGTCCGAAGGATGGCGGTGATCGCCGTATCATGAAGGCTCCGGAAATAGTCGATTTGTTCCGACCAGGTGATTGTCTCGTGGTGAACAATACGAAGGTGATTCCGGCGCGTCTCTATGGCGAAACGCAATTTGGCGGCCAAGTCGAGGTGCTTTTGGTTCAGGCGCTGAACCCGTCCGAAGCAGGCGAGGCTCGCTTTGAAGCTAAAGTGCATCCGGGAAAGGCTTTCCAAGTCGGGCGTGAACTTAAGCTTGCTGGGGTACCCACGTTCGTTGAAGAAGTTCATGAAGAAGACGGTAACCGCGTTCTCCGTTTTGCAAAGACGCCTGCGGAAATGGAAGAGGTTATGAATAAGGAAGGGCACGTTCCGCTGCCGCCTTACATTGACCGCCCTGATGACGAAGACGACAAGAAAGCGTACCAAACGATTTTTGCAAAGTACGCTGGTGCCGTTGCAGCCCCGACTGCAAGCTTGCACTTTAGCGAACAAATGCTCGAAGACTTGAAAGCGAAGGGCGTTTATGTTGCAGAAGTGACGCTTCATGTGGGGCCGGGCACGTTCCAGAATATTTCTGTCGAAGATTTTTCGCAACACAAGATGCACGGCGAACATTACGAACTCACCAAGGAAAATGCGGACATCATCAACAAGGCGAAGCGTGAAGGTGGTCGCATTGTGACCGTCGGTACAACGAGTACGCGCGTGGTCGAGACGATTGCCGATGCGAACGGGTTCTTGAAACCGCAGAAAGGCGTGACCTATGCGTTCTTCTATCCGGGATACAAGTATAAGTTGGTGGATGGCCTTTTGACCAATTTTCATTGGCCAAAGAGTTCGCTTATATTGTTGGTATCTGCATTCTATGGGCGTGAAAACACGCTCGCTGCGTACAAAATGGCCGTAGAGAACAAACTAAAGCTGTTCAGCTACGGCGACGGAATGCTTGTTTTGTAGAATGCTATTTTGACGTAGAAACAGAATCGATTTCGAGTGCTTGAGGAATCTTTTCATCCTTGCAAAGGATTTCTTCTCGAATTTTGAAAGTGAAGTCTTCCAAGTTGTTTTCGAACATCTTTTGGAAAGGCTTCTTTTTTTGTACGCGTTCCATGGCGCATGAACAGTAGTTGATGCGTTGGATAAGCTTCACTTCGTCAGTCGGCGTATCGTGAGAGAATACGCATTCGTGCATGATGGCGTATTCCATGGAGCGGTCATAACGGTATTTGCACTTGTTCGGAAGATCCGGTTGCGCTGCGATTTTCTCGATGATTTTTTCAGTCGGAATTTTGCTGCTGAACAAGTTGTTTGCTTGGTAACCGGCGATGAAGAATAGCATGCAAATGATGATGCGGATGGCATTTCTCTTGCGGTATGACATCCTGTGCAGACTGCGCTCGATGGCGGCAAATGTCATGGTTGCATGTTTTTTGACTTCGTTCAAGTCGTCGTTTTCGGATCCATTTATGTTTTCGTTGTCTGTCATACTTCTTCAAGAGTCCATATTTCGGGCAGGGTACGGTAATCGTTTGCATAGTCGAGACCGTAACCAACCACAAATTTATTTTCTATATCAAAACCAACGAAGTCCGCATGATAGTCAACGGTTCGTCTAGATTCCTTATTCAACAGTACGCAAGTCTTGATGGATGCGGGGCATAGCTCCGTGAGGGTTTTAACGATGGTGTACATCGTGTTTCCCGTGTCAAGAATATCGTCAATAATAAGAATTTTTTTGCCTTTAATATCCAGATTTTCGATTCCGCTAATCTTGACTTTGCCTTGTGATTCAGTGGAATCGCCATAACTCGAAGCCTTGATAAATGCAATTTGCAGATTTGGCTTTGCTATGCGGCGGGATATGTCGGCTGTGAAAATGTAACTGCCTGTGAGTGCGGATAAAATAACGTCGAAATCACTCGCCTTTAATTCTTGGGCGAGTGATTCCAAGCGCTTGTCAATTTGCTGCGCGTTTATGAGCGGGGCATTTGACAATTTGAACATTAAACAACCTCAAAGTTTAGCCATTGGAACATGGGCTTGAGAGCTGCAAACTTTCCTTCGGGTTCAGCCTTGTATTCCTTGTAGAATCCAAAGACGTAGTTTTCGAGAGAAGTTTTATTGATGTAGAGTTTCAACCAATCGGCAACCGTAATAAGGTCCGTGATGTAGTTGAGAGTCTTTTCATCGTACTTCCTGGAAATTTCATCGATGAGCAGCGTGAGCTTGTGGAAGAACATGTGACCGAGGCCGCCAAAGCTGAAGTGCGTATTGAGCGCTGTTGCTTCGGTGATGAGCTCGTGGATTTCTTCGATGGTTGCCTTGTTGTGTTCGCTTAGCAATTGCAATGCGGCGTGGTGGATTCGTGCGTTGATTTCCACAGTGAGGATTTTGCGCATTGTGTCCGGCAAAGTATGGTCGGGGTCGGCAAGGCTGTCGATGGAAATGCCATGATTCAAAGCGAAACCGGAGAACGACTTCGTAATGTTCTCAAGGTGCATCTGCGTTGAAAGCTGGTTGATGCGCTTCAGAGAATCGCTCGCGAGATTGCTCATGCGGACAACGTATGCTGTCGGGTAGAGCTCGTGGAGCTGCTCGGTCGTCATGTTCGGGTTTTCAACAAACGTGAGACCGCTTTCCTTTTCTTCGCCCATCGCAACAATGATGTTCACGCGGCTGAGCTGGTCTGTAACGACCAAGTTCGTGGTCACGCAAGATTCACCGAGATCGTTGTCTTCGTAAGATGTGCGCACGAGCGTCTGGCGACGGCGAGACGCAATCTTTGTGGCGGTGATGCGGGAATCCTTGTTGAGATAATCTTCTTCAAGTTCGAGGTGGTAAATTGCGGCGCGTTCTGCCATCTGCTTGATGACGGACGGAACGTTTTCTTCGGCAAACTTTGTAAACACTTCGGCGCCGTTCCACTTGTGTTCGTTACTTGTGGCGCGGGCGAGAATGTACAGAATTTCGCTTTTGAGGTTGTCGCCCATCGGGAGGAACGGCTTCAAGAGTTGCATGGCGCGGAGAGCGTAGCGCATGTTCTGTACCGGTTCCAATCCTTCGATATCATTGAAAAACCAGCCACAGCTCGTGAAACTGAACAAACAGAACTTCTGAATTTCGAGAAGACGGATGGCCTTGGCGCGGTCTTCTTGCTTATCGGGTTCTTTAAGGGTTGCCTTAAGGAACGCTTCTTTGCGGGATTCGTCTTCGGGAGCGACAATCACCTGGATGTAATTGTTGCGGGCTTCCCAAGGATCGATTGCCGAAATCTTTTCGAATTCGCGAACGAAGATATTGTCTGCGACTTCCTTGAGATGGTTAAAGGCATCGCGGAGAGGACCTCTCCATTTTTGGTTCCAGTCTGTGCCACCACCGGTGGAGCAGCCGCAATCCCTGTACCAGCGGCCTACGCCGTGAGCGCAGCTCCAAGCGCAACCTTCGCCATAGAAATTCTTGAGTTCGACTTCGTGCTTGGGCGGGAATTTTTCGAGGAACCAACCATAGTTCACTGGAACCATATTGTGTTCTGGTGCGAACTTGTTATAAAGCCATGCCGCACACATGTCGCCAAACGGTTCGTGGTGACCGTAGGATTCGCCATCAGTGCCGATGCTTACCAGTTGCGGATCGTTACGGTTGGGATCCCATGCGCTTTGAATGCGATGACCGAAAGTGCCGGCATCGCGGAGTAAATGTTCGAATCCAACGGCGCTAGAAAGCCACGGATTGTAGAAGAATACATCGAGGTAACCGTCACAGACGAGGTTGCCTTCTTTGTCGCGTGGGTAAATGCGGTACGGACGAGTTGTATCGATATCCGTGTTGCTGCAATCGATCCACTTCTTGTCGCCAAATTTGCAGAATCTGTTTGCTTGCGTGGGCGAGAGAATGGTGAATTTGATGCCGGCCTTGATGAGTTCGACAACGGTCTCAAAGTTAATTGCGGTTTCGGCAAGCCACATGGCTTCGGGCATGCGACCGAAATGGAATTTAAAATCTTCAATGCCCCAGCGGATTTGCGTGCGCTTGTCTTGCTCACTGGCAAGCGGCATGATGATGTGGTTGTAAACTTGGGCAATGGCGTTGCCGTGGCCGTTCAGGCGCTTTTGGCTGCGCTTGTCCGCTTCCTGAATGCGCTTATAGGTGTCGGGCGTGTTTGTGCGGATCCAACCCATGAGGGTCGGGCCGATGTTGAAACTCATGAAATCGTAGTTGTTGGTAATATCTGCAATTTTTCCATGAGAATTTAAAATACGGCTTGCGGAGTTCGGACTATAGCATTCACTCGCTATTCTATCGTTCCAGTCGTGGAACGGACGTGCGCTTGGCTGGTTTTCGATAACGCCAGTCCAAGGGTTTTCGCGCGGTGGTTGATAAAAATGTCCGTGAATAGTAAAGTAAAGGGGATTCTTTTCGGTCATATCATAAAAATAGAAAAAAGGTTCAAAAAGGAACCTTTTTTTTAAAATACATGTTGCATCACTTACTATTTTAAACGCAAAACTTGCATTGTAGTGTGATTGTTGACACTTGCTTTGATGATGTAATTGCCTGCTGTGATAGATTGCAAACTTAAATTGTGAACTCCTGCCGAAATATGACCTTGTAAAAGCGTTGCTACGCGGTGGCCCGTCATGTCAAAAATGGTGACCGAGGCATTTCCGTTAGCCGTTGTAGAAAGTGACAAATTTTTGCCTTTTACTGCGAAGCTTATGTTGTTTGAAGTTCTGGAAACGCGCCTTTGATCGGAATTGTGTATGGTGATTTTGTCCCAACCCGGCATGTTGTCGAGAGCGATAATGCGTTCGCTATCAAGATTCTTTTTCCACATTTCTGTGGGTGTTTTTTCCAAGAAGTTTCCGCTCCATGTTTGGCTCCAGGTCATCCAATAGCTCCAATAGGCTTTATCTTCGGCAATGCTATCGATGTCCGGAATGGCTCCGTTTTCGCTGAGTGCAATCATCTTGCTTGTGCCGACATCGCTTACGATTTTGTTGAAATAGTTTGCTCCAGAATTGTGATTGTTGAGCGGGTCGTAAATATCAACGGCTACAATGTCGACGTATTCGTCACCGGGGTACCATGCTGCATTGAGCGCGCTGTAATCGTAACCGTATTTCGGATCGGTGTTGATGTTCCAAACCCAAATCAAGTTGGTGAGTTTGTTTGTGACAACCATGCGGTTGAATACCAAACGATAAAGTTGTACGTAACATTCCGGGCTGCCTGCACCCCACCAGAACCAGCCACCGCTTGCTTCGTGGAGCGGACGCCAAACAACAGCGATTCCCTTGTCTTGCAGTTGCTTGAAGTAACCTGAGACGATATCGATGTCTGCAACAATGTCTTTGTATTCTTGAGAGGCTTCGTTTATTTCTTTGCACTGTTCACCTTTGAAAGCCTTGGTGTAGTTAAAGCATGTGTTGCTTTCGGAAGTTCCTTGAACGCCGTCCGTGCAACCGCTAGCGTTGAAACCGTTATTGGGATAGGTGTCCTTGGTGTAGAATACCGTGTCATTCCCGACTTTCCAATGCCAAGTGTAAGTCGGGATGCCGCCCATTTTCCAGAGTTCTTCGGTCATGGCGAGGTTGTTTTCGGTATAGCCCTTAAACCAGCCTTCTTCATGATGCCCGCCTGTTGCAAAAAGCATGTCGAAGCCGCCAATAGCGGGGTAGTAGCCACTCCTCTTGTAGAATTCGGCGATATCTGTTTGACCTTTCCATGAAACTTCGGCATCGTTGTACTTGCAGGAATCTGCTGGAGTGCATTCGCCAGGTTTCAAAAGTTTCATGTTGCCGTAATCGTAATTGAAATTCTGGTCGCTGATCATCATACCGCTGATGGTCTTTTTCATAAAGTTCTCGCGCAAGAACGAGAATACTTTACGAGCGGATTCAGAAGCGCTTGGCGTGACAGGGGCTGTTCCGGTTTTGAATTCCGGATCAGGATGTTTTTCGACGGTGATGTAGTCAACGCCGATGGATTGGTTGCCAACTGTAATCTTGTTTTCGCCAGCTTTCATCTTTGCTGAAGCGCTGATGACATAGCTGGAATCGCAGTTGCGCGGAGTTGTTAGCATGGAACCTGCATCAATGCCGTTCACTACGATTTTGGAGGTAATCCAGTCGTATTGCTTGATGAACACTTTTGTGGTAATGTCGTAAACGGCGGTCTCTTCGACTTTGACCGTAAACGTGATGCCACTTGCATCGGCGGGTTTGGCGTATTTGCCGCCCGAAAATTCTGCGCCTTCTGCAACGGTTGCTCCGCTCAAATCTTCGGCTTCGTAAGTTGTCGGAGCCGCGTAAACTGCTGTTGTTGCGACGGCTGTGGCAAAAGCCACTGCGGAGCCCACGCCCGCGATTAATTTAAATCCCATAACATACACTCCAACTTTTTTGTATTGTCATCCCTACGTCATCCTCGAAGCGAAGCGTAGGAGACCCATTTTTTCTTGTATTTACATTGTCATTCCCGCGGAGGCGGGAATCTCCATTTTCTCTTACTTTACCAGAATTCTTCCGTTCTGTGCAAATCCTTTTCCTTGCACTTTCACGATGTACTGCCCGACAGCAATTCCATTCAAGTTGATGCTTGCGTTTGTTCCATTGATGGCGCAGTTCATCACCTGGTTGCCTTGCATGTCGAAAATCGCGACTCTTGCGGTAGCACCCGCAGCAATTGCGCCCGGAACGCTAATCTGCAAATTCTTTCCAATTACAACCAAATTAGCGGTAGCCTTTGCCGTAGCCACGATGTTCTTGATTCCCGTTGTCGGCGGCGTGACGATTTCGTACTTGTCCCAACCCGGCATATCTTCGAGAGTCAAGGTGTATTCGTTGTTCATCACTTTTTTCCAGCTTTCTGCATTGTTGTCGTTTGCCCAGCTTTCCATGGCGTAATCGCCATACCATGGCATGAACCAGCTCCAGTTCGCGCCATCGGCCTTCATCTCGTCAGGGTAGGGCACAGAACCGTTTTCGCTGAGCGTTACAATCTTTCTGCCGCCGAACATTTCCTTGACGGTTTCGAAACTTCCGACAAGGCTGGAGTGGTTGGATTCGCGCGGGTAGTAATAGTAGTCGCGGCCAACAACATCCACGTATTCATCGCCCGGATACCAGTCGAGAGCATCGCTTGCTTCGTCGGTAGTCCACACCCAAATCAAGTTGTGCAAACCTTTCTGGTTCACAAAAATATCGAACATGAGCTTGTACAAAGCAACGCATGGCTTTGCTCCATCGGTGCCCCACCAGAACCACTTTCCGCTTGCTTCGTGAAGCGGGCGCCAAAGAACAGCGACACCTTCTTTTTGCAACGTCAAAAGCGAGTCGGCAATCATTTCCATGTCGCGGACCATGGCCTTGTATGCATCGCTATCTGTTTTCCACTTGCCGGTGGCTTCATCGTAAGCTTTGTTGATGCTGAACTCGGTGTAAGAGGTTTCGTTGCCTGATTTTGTGTAGAACGCTTCGATTTCGTGCGTCGGGTCTTTCCAATGCCAGTTGAATTGCGGAATGCCGCCTGCTTTCCAAACGGTCTTTGCCATTTCTAGCGAAGCGTGTGTGTAGCCCTGATACCACAGTTCTTCAGAATTCTTGCCGGAGGCGTGCAAAAAGTCAAAACCAACCAGAACTACGTTCTTGCCGCTTGCATCGTGAATGTATTTGAGCTCGGTTTGCGTTTCGTAGTTTTGCGGGGTGTACTGGCCGTTGTTTTCGAACGGGCGTTCCGTCATGACGCCGCTAATCACGTGCTTGCCGAAATTGTTGAGCAAGAAGTTGTAGAGCTTCTGTGCGCTTTCGGTCGGTTTAGGCGTGACAGGATTCGGGGAGATGCTCCACGGGCTGGCTTCGTATTCCGTGAGTTCGATGTAGTCGAGATTGACGTAACCCCAGCTGTGGACGATGCCTATTTTGTTTTCGCCTGCGGTGAGCTTGATTTTGCCCGCCCCTTTGATAGTCGTGAATTCGTCAGAAATTCCAAAAGAAATCTGCCCCGCAGAAACGCCATTGACGGTCAAGTTCTGGATTTTGCTGCCGGATTCCGTTGGCAATTGGTAATGTGCCCAAAGCGTGTAATAGCCTGTTGCGGGAACAGTCACTTTGAATTCCAAATTGCCGTCTTTCATATCGACGAACTTTCCGCCCGAAGCTTTCGCATCGGTAACAACAAGAACCTTGTGGTCATCGGCGAGGACGGCGTCTTCGGCTTCTAAACGGATGGGGGTGGCCGCAAAAGCGGTGCCTGCGAGTGCTGCGACAGTTGCCGTAGCGACAAAATTTGTGTAGTTAAAGTGCTTCATAAACATTCCATATCTCCATCTCTAAATCTATATTCTTGGGCTTCAAATTCAAAGATTTTTGTTGTGAACTAAAAAGTCCCGGACATCGTCGGGACTCCCTAGCATTGACATTCCCGGCTTGACCGGGAATCTCCTTTTAAGACTATTTGATGATCACTGGCTGCGTTGCCGTGAGACCTGCACTTTTCATGCGAACGATGTACTGTCCCTTTGGCATGTCAGCAAGGCTGAATGCATAGTTGCCTGCACCGAGTTTTCCGCTAAAGAGCGTTGCGATGCGCTTGCCGTTCATTGCAAATACGTCGACGCTCACGTTGCCTTGATCCTTTGTGGAAAGCATGACATTGCTGCCCTTGATGCTGAACTTCGAATTGGCGCTAGTTCTCATCTTGGTGATCGTGGTCTGTTTTCCATAAACGTAGTTTTCGTCGAACACAATCTTGATTTCGGGAATCATTTCTTCGGTGTTCTCGTAGCCACGCTTGAAGGCATCGTACTTGTCTTTGTTGAAGTCAAAGAGCGTCGTGGCGCCAGCCTTGATGTCATCGTAAATGATGGTGCCTGTGTAGCCCGCGGCATAGTTCGCAAACGTGATGCTGAGCGTCTTGTTGCGGTCGGCATGTTCCGAAATATCAATGGAGCAAGTGACTTTTTCGCCGGCGGGAACCTTGCAGCTGCCGCTCGTTTCGGTCCATGTCCAGGAATCCGTGAGCTTGAAAATCAAGTAGAGATCTGCGTCAGATGTTCCGTTGTTCTTGGCTGTCCAAGTGAACGTTGTCGCCTTGGACAAGTCCCAGCCGCCCTTGTTTTGGTATTCCACCTGTGCGTTGTCACCACCGTAAGTCACGGCCATCATGCCGTTGCCGCCATCGCCGCCTTCAATGTTTACGTCCTTGATCTTGATGCTTGCTTCTTCTTTTGCGGCAAGAGCCGTCATTGCCTTGAGTGCCGGGTCAATCGTGTAGCTGTAACCGCCGAACTGAGAATCGGTCTTGTCGCCAATATACTGCCAGGCGAGAGCACCTGCGTAGCCGCCGTCAAAAGCCTTGCGGTAGCATTCTTCAGTTGAAATTTCGGTCTTAGCTGCAAAATTACTTCTGTAAGTATCACCTGCCCAACCGCTAGCCGGGAATTCCCCGATAATCATCGGCTTGGAATCGTAGCTGTACTTAGTTGCTAATTGGGCGGCCGTGTTTACGAACGGGCTGATATTATCGTCCTGGTAATACGGATAATAGTGCGTCTGGAAAAAGTCGAGCGTACCCTTGGCTTCGCCACCTGCTTCGATGAGCGCTGCGTCATTCCAGTACTTCTGATACTTGATGTTCACGCTGCCAGTAGAAACGAGAAGATCCGGGTTTGTCGTGTGGATGGCTGCTGCAACCTTGTTCGTAAACTTCTGGATTTTGGCAAGCGCCATCTTCTTTGTAGTCCAGCCGCTGCATTCGCTAGTCATGCCCTCGGGTTCGTTAAAGACTTCCCAAGTCATGAGCGCTTTGTGGTTGCCAATGGCTTTCACGACTGGAATCAAAACGTTGTCTATAAAAGCTTTGGTGCCCGCGTCTTCGAAAAGCAATTCGTTTGCCGTGATGTCGAGCTTTTCGTTGTAAAGACCCCACTGGTTCGGTTCCATCAAGTTATGGCTGAAAAGGCACATCGAAACCATCACGCCGTATTCCTCGGCGATGTCCAAAGCCTTCTTCATGTTCGCGATGGTGTTTTCCTTCGGGCCCGTGACCAAATGCGTCGTTTCGTCAATCGTCGGGCTTTGGCTCATGTTGTTGAAAAGCCACCAACGAATCGCGTTGCCGCCCGCAGCACGTGTGCCCTCGACAGCCTTGCGCCATGCGTTTTCGTCAAGCGGAGATGCGCCCACGTCGGAGTTGTAGTCGCTCCACGCGAGGTTTGTGCCCGAGAAGAAAATCTTCTTGCCGTTATATTGTAAATCCGTGCCACTTACAGTAAGGCCCGGAGCCGCGAATGCGGCCGTTCCGAGGAGTGATGCAGCGATAAAAGTCTTGAAGCGATTCATGAAATATCCTTATTTTTTCCTGAAACTAGATTTTTAACGATGAAATAGGGCAATCCCGATTTTTGGGTGTTGACAAAATTTGTGGAAAATGTCCACACTCCCAAACATCCTAGATATCATCTATAGAAAAATAGATTCGGTATGTGAGTTTTATACTGAATTGTAAGCGTTTTAGCTGTTTTGAGTGAGATTTAAGTGACTCGCCGCACAGGTATAAAAAAGCTCCCCGGTGGGGGAGCTTTTTAGAGTTTTTAATTGTTGCTACCAATTTTCGTCATTTAGTTTCCAGTTGAGAGGCTTTTCTGGTTTTAGGTAAATTGTGCATATTCCCTTAGGCTGTACTCTGACCCAGTTGTCACAGGGGTGAGATATGGTTGTTGTTGTTCCATCGCAGTTTGTTAGCGTAATGGAAACTGGCCTTGCTGGAGCCCACCAACATCCAATTTTTAATGATTGTGATTTGGTCATCGTATATTTAATGCATTCTCCTGCTTGAGTGTCTACTAGTTGATCGTTTACTAATACGGTCGAGTTCCCGTCATTGCAATTTAGAGCGTTGCCGCTACTGCTGCTCTTTGCAGAACTGCTGCTTACAGAGCTGCTGCTCTTTGCAGAACTACTACTGCTTACAGAACTGCTGCTCTTTGCAGAGCTGCTACTGCTTACAGAGCTACTGCTACTTTCAGAGCTGCTGCTGATTTCAGAACTGCTACTGCTTTCAGAGCTGCTGCTGACACTAAAGTGACATGTAACAGGTATTTGGGTGCCTTTGGTTATGGTTATCGTGTGATTTTTTTCATCTCCGCCATAGGAGAACTGGATTTGATCATTGTCTTTGTAATTTCCAGATCCGTCAACGCTAGCAGGATTGATTTCATACTTGCAATCTTCTTTTTTCGGACATCCTTTGGCTTTTGTTTTTATGGTAATAGTCGTGCCATCTACTTTTTCTACTGTGCATGAACTGATTTCTAGATTATCATGAGGACCAGAACCTTCTGCAACTGTAAATGTGCTTTGGCATTCTGTAAATTTATTATCAGGGCTATAGAGTCTTATATTATAGCTTTTTCCGGCTTCCAAAGTGGGCATGTCATTTTTGGCAATGTTGATATAGCATCTTTGAAGTGCGATCGGTTGCATTTGTTGTGGCACTGTGGGAACCACAGGCGGAACCACAGGCGGAAAGCCGTTATTGCTGCAGGTTCCGCTTATAATCGGTTGATTATCTAAGCCATCTATTGCAACTTCATAGGTGCAACCCATACAGTTGTCTAATGTTGACCTGAACTCTATAGAATTCTGGGGAATTTCTAGGTTGTCTCCGGGTTTTTCAATATTGCAGGCTGGGGTAAAACTTGTGTTTCCTCCAGTGCAGCTTACGGCATCGAAATAGTCAGAACCATCTGCTTTCAGTTTGAGAGTATAATTCCATTGATTCCACAAGCCACTGATTTCTTTGGGTATGGTTATAACTGCTGTTTCGTTACCATATACAGAAATGTCGCTTCTGCTGATTTCATAGGTCTTTTGTTCAAGGCCTCTTTGGGCGGTAACCAAGTAACTGTCTACACCGTCTCTGTTGTTTATATTGGCGGTGATTTCAATGTATGAGGTGGTTTGACTGCCGCCCCAATTGCCGCCAAAGAATGGCCAAGGGAAGCCGGATTCCTTTACCTTTTCTTCTGCCTTGCAGCTCTTGATGCGAACCGCTGTTTCGCATATGGACGTGACACTTTTTACTGTTACGGTGCTGCTTCCTTTATTTTCGAAGTGAACCTTCTTTACTTTGGAAATGTCAAACCCCGTTGCTTCTGTATCGAATTCGGTGATGTCGAAAGTCCTCGATTCATTGGTCATGAATACATGTTCACTGGGGTAAAGTTCGTCATTTTTACCTTCGCTATATAGCCATCCCCATAATTCGCTTCCGTTGGGATTTTCTACGTCAACCTTAATTTTGGCGCTACGCATGTTTATAGCTCTACTGAATGTAACAGACTGTTCTTCTGAAGGGTCAAGAGAAACTTCGCCTTTAAGGGATTCTACTGTGGAGCAGACGTATTGCGGTCCGGTCCAGAACACACCGCAATGAGCACTGTCGGTTGCCCACATGTTTGCTTCGGTATTGGAGCTGTTTCCGCAATCAAGGCTGACCTTGGCGGTATATACATCGTTTCCTTCATTGTCCGTGTAACCATGTTTTCCGCTGCTTGTTTCATTGAACCAAAAACCTTTGCTGTCGCATGTGGTGTAACCGGAGTTATCGGCATCGCATGCATCGTCGCCTTTGTAGTGGTACAATTCGGTGCAATCGTTCTTGTTCCAGCCCGACCATCCAGAATAGCCGACCCATGGTTTGATATACATGACTGACGGTATGACGCCGTATTGGGATACGGCTGAGAACGAACATTTAATCGTAGGGTATGTATCGATGCAATCGTAGTTTTGGCTCTTCCAACCGATACCGTAAACTTTAAATTTGGGGCTTGCTATACGGAATCCCACATGAGGCCCTTTTAAGTCATCGGCCCAAATGCCGAGATCGAATTTGGTGGTTGTCTTGGTGCTTTCGTTACCTTTGAAGAGCGTGATTGTTATGTCGTTAGCGGAAATTTCGGCTTCAATCATGACCATGTCTTCTTCGGTGACATGGAGCGGGAGGGCTTCTTCTCTGCATGTATTGGCACTTACATTGCATATACGCACATTTGCGTAGCCGTAATTGTCTATAAACGCATTGAGCGTGATATAGCTTGTCGCTTCGGCGTTGGCTCCGAGCAAGAAACCGGATTCCTTGCTATCCTTAGGCAATCGTACCAAGGCTTTCAATGTTCCGTGTGTGCCTGCAGCGGCATTGACGGTGCTCATGATGGTGACATCGCTGTTCTTGAAGACTGTTATGATACCGTTACCATAATCAATCATGTCCATTGTTCCTCGGACCAGGTGCCACTTGGCATCGGGGAATTTACTTACTGTCGCAGATGCCGAAGAACATTGATCATCGGGGGCGCAGTTGTCGATGCAGTATTCTTTCTTTTCATCTTCAGGGAAATCCTGACATGCGGTGGCTTTGCTCTGGAACTTGTCGAAGAAGCAGTGTTTGTCCACTTCGTTGAACATCACGGAGATGACGGTTTCATTGTCTTGTAATGTAAACGGATCAGTAGTTTCGGAGTTCCAGTGTTCGCCGGGGCAGTGTGGACCATCGCATTTCCAATATTTGAAATTCTTGTTGTCGCTGTAGGACTTATCGATGTTCATCGATACCATCGCATCAGCATACACGTTAACAATGCATTCGTGTTCATCGTTGTCATCGTAGTTGCAGGTTTTTAAATCGTCACCTCTAGTTACAGTGAAGAACGGATTTTTGCCGGATTCAACATTTTCAAACTTGAACTTAATCCTGTTTACCTTTTTCTTGGCAGAAGCGTGTAATACGCAGGATTGTTGATTTTCTGTAAAGGAGCATGTTTCTTGTGGAATGAGGACTATACAGCCCAATTCTTTTGAAACATCAATGAGTTTTGCTGTTGAATTCATGCCTGTGGTAACCAGCCAAGAATCATTGAGAATTTCCGTCTTGAAGCCAGTACCATCGGGTTCAACCCACTTTACATCATCATTCAATTCACAGTCTGGCCAGTTTGGGCGTTCGTCTTCGGATGGGCAGATATCTGGGGTCACATTACAAATAGAATCAACTTGTGTGGAGAAAATAGATTCGCGTGAAAGCGATGCCACGTAAGATATAAATGCAGTAGAAATTGACGGACTGGAAACGATGTAATCATTACCGTCAAGAATCTGGAATGTCATGGTTCCGCTTTCGGCGGCATCGGTTTTGATTGTGAAAAGCTTGATGAGCTTATCTGTACTATGGGTGTTGCTTAAGTCTTTAAAGATGCATGTTCCACCAGGGGTAACGTTACCCAAAATTCCTTCGTATTGCCAGTTACTGGGCGCTGCCGGGCATGTTATCTTCAAATCGATTTTTGTTATGTTTGGGCTTAAACGCACATATATGTCCCTGGTGCTGGAAGGACGCATTTCATGGGCTTGCTCGACAAAAGAAACCTGGTGCAAGTTACGCAATTCATCGTTGTCCACCGATACAAAAATAGGGACCTTTTTGTTATAGCCTTCGGCTTCGATTTCGCATCTGAAGTTCCCCTTGGGGAGTTTGTTGCCAGTGGGAGAGAACATTTTAGAGCTTAGAGAGGCTATGTCTAAAGTCGTATATCCGTTTACCTTGGTACACGGGCTTGCAAGACTTAGCTGGGCCTTGGTTAGAGGCGCTTTGCTGTTCAAGGCGATGACATTGATATAGTCCCCCAGTGTTCCATAAGGGTCACTTGGCAAAGAAATGACGCGGGGTAAAATGATAAATGAAGAGTCCAGCTTGTTGCTTCCGTTTGCCTCTTGCAATTTTTCCACGTTTTCGAAGCTCTTGCCTTGAGATTCGAGAGATACGCCGATTTGCGGTGCCATTGATATATAATAACGGTCATAGCCTTCATCTTCGTCAGCACTGCTTGAGGAACTTCCGTCGCCTGCCATACCAGAGCAGATGTTTGAACCGTCGTTATCGCAAATAATGGACGCGTCGGCGAGGTCATCTGTCAATTCCTGATCAAAACGGGCGATTAGGGAGTTGTTGCCATCCGTGTTGAAACTAGCGCAGTTAGCCATAACCACAGAACCGCTCATGGGTGTTTCTAGATCCCTCATGTCAAATCGTTTTACATTACCTTCACCATAAACGAAGTAGCGGTAAACGCCACTCTTGTCAACAAATTCAATATCGTCGTCTTTGCCTGGCCAACCATCTGGCAAATACAGCAGTACTTTGGAATTGCCTGCGGTGATGGGGAGGTTGACTTGGTGAGCCGAGCCTGATTTTGCATTAAATTTGAAAATAAAGTTGCCTTTCAAATCTTCGCTCATGAATCCTTTTTGCCATCCGACAGGAGTGTCAAATTCCAAAATTAACCAGCTATTACTGTACAATTGATGCTTTTCTTTAGCCGTTTGGTAGCAGGCGTTCATCATGGCAGACGTGTTGTCCCATTCTGACCAAATCTTGGGATTGCAATCCATAGGTTTGTTTTTGCTATGGGTGAGACCGAGTTCAAAAATTTTCTTGTTTAT
Organism: uncultured Fibrobacter sp.; assembly: GCA_946407235.1. Taxonomy (GTDB): domain Bacteria; phylum Fibrobacterota; class Fibrobacteria; order Fibrobacterales; family Fibrobacteraceae; genus Fibrobacter. The sequence goes on from CAMJNF010000010.1 coordinate 27,706, forward strand.
CTGAATTGGTGTTCTGGCCTTATTGCAATTTTCGTCTCGGTCTTCTAGCTTTTGTTTGTATTTATCCAGTTTGTTGGCGTTCCAATCTGCCATGTCATCAGCGGAGGGTTCTGTTGAAAGGAATGTACCCTTGAATCCAATCCATTTGGTACGACCAAGCGATCTTGCGCAAGTGAAACCTTCTTTTTCACATTTTGTTGTAGCGGCATTGTTGCAAGTTGAAAACGATGCTGACGCAGGGCCTTTAAGATAGGCCTCAAATCCTTTCAACCAAATTTTATCATTGGGGCCAGATCCCATCTTTGTTCTTGGTACGGCATCACGACCATCGACACAGTTCTGGTTCCAGTCTGCGCAATATTTTGTGATGGAGGGGTCGCCCATGCTTCCTTTAGAGTCGCTTTTTACATAAACATTGTGCTCGAATCTAACACGGTCTTGTACTTGGTGCCCTGGGTAATTTACAGGAAATCTGATGGAATCATTGATCACCACATGGCCTTTGGCAGTAAAGGTATTCGATCCATTGGCATCGTAATAAATGAAGGGTCCGTTTGATGTGATGTTGCCTTTGACCGTTGCACTTCCGACAGTCTTACTATAACAACCACCGGTAACTGCGGTATAGGGATAGGTATCTCTTAGGTTGATGCCGCCTTCTGTGTAAAGAGAACCGTCAATCTTTGATTCGACGTTGCCAGTGTAAAAGACTCCACCGACATACATATTGCCCGATACGTTAATTCCGGAGCAAGACCCTGCGCCACCGCTTACATACAGGTCTTTGATGGAATTTCTGTCGTTGGCATAAAAAGAACCATCCAAAATAAGATATTCTGTTACGGTAATATCGTTTAAAGCTTGTCCACCGCTATTCTTTACTTCCGGAGTCTGCGTGATGACCGCTTTGTCGATGTTAAGCTTGTCGATGGTTTTTAATTCTCCATGGAAGGCTTCCGCAAAACTATGCGATGATTGGGTGACGGGGAGCTTTACTCGGTACAATCCGTCAACCCTGAAAATGGCGGCTTCTGTATGATGCGTGTTGTTACGGGCTTCACCGGAGGAAACTATCTTTAACTTGTATGTAGAACCTTCAGTGTTGACTCCAGTAAGCCATACATGGTAGTTTTGTCCGTATTTTTGAAGATTGCGTAACTGGTTGTCGAGATTGATGGGTTTCCCGTCATCTTTAAACTGCCTGATGAGGGCGCCCACTTCGTTTGCGTTGAATGTCATCCAGCTGCGGGCGTTCTCGATACCCGCTTGGGCGCTCTGGTAGGCCTCTCGTTTGAGCATTCGGCTTGCGCTCGAAAAACCTTCGCTTGAAATAAACTTCCAAGTGGCGGTTGCCGCAATGGTTGCGATGAGCATGAACATAAGTACGGTGATAAGCGATACACCGGCCTTGTTGCTTAAATGTTGTTTTCTCATATCAAAACCTCTCTTCTCACACAAATTTAGTCGCCTGTTCCGTTGCTAGGAATGGGAATGATCATGTTTATATCGCCGGTTTCGCCTTTGCCTCCGTTCTTGACACCTCGGCTTATCTGCATCTTGAGTTTCAGCGCTTTAACGTTTTTCTTCTCTTTTATGTTACTTGCTGCTTCTGTATCGAAATGATCAAATTTGTAGTTGGCTGTAGCCACTTGTTTTACTTTCAAGTTGCTTATGGTTACTTGGCCTAATGCTGCCAATGGTGAATAGAAAGCGAACGTGAATGCGATACATACGTTTTCAACTTTTTCAGGAACCGTAAAGCGCATGACGCGTTTCCCGGCGCCGTCACCCATGTTGTTGTCTAGGGGAGGGTAGAATAAAAAGTCGGGCAAGAGGATGGTTGTGCCTTTTTTGGCGTAGTCTTTTGTAGAGGGTTGTCTAAAGCCTACGGACATATGGTCTTTACCAGGAACAAAGTTAGAGCTCCGGTCCTTGGATGCCTGTGATGTTATGTCGAATGACAATTCATAGACCGTATCTGGATGGAACGTTAGTGCGCCATACTTTAGACAGTTCTCGCCCCAGTTGGATTCAAAAGATTCAGTCTTGTCTATGGCGATTCCCTGATTTACCTTTTGCGAGCCTGCAGTGAGAATTGCATCGTCAAGATTGTCTTCTTTGTTTTCGTAGTTGGTCCAGAATTGCGAAAGCATAATGGAATTGCCGTCATCGAGTATATCCTCATGGAATGCGGTAAAATCTTTGCCGTATTCAACGCTTGCGTCAGTGCGCGGATATAGCAAAAACTGGTCAGATCCGTCTTTCGGAAACATTTGTGCGGAGGCTTCCATTACACCTGGGCGGGCTGCTTCTACGCTAAATTCTGAAACTCCGGTTGCCATATCCACAGGCGTTGGCTCTTTATTATCGCCACTAGCTGCGCAGGGGTCGTCGTTTGGCAAAGTGTAACCGTCAGCTCTTTCTAGAATCGAGCAGCTGCGTTTTAGGGTGTTGTCTTCTACGTACCAACGGATGGATTCGATGGCTTGGTAGTGGCCTTCTTCGTCATAGCGGGTTCGTCTGAAGGTCAAGTCGCTGAATCCGTCTGCGTCTTGTGTTATCAAAAAGGAAGAGGAATCTATCTTGCTGTTGTCCGCGTTTTCGGGGTCCATGTAGATTTTATTGCTTACGGTAACAAATGAATTACCGGCGCCTTGAGCACTTTTTGTACCCAGTTGTTCTACATCATCTTTAAAGATGGTCGCTATGTTTTCGGCCTCTTGGTTTGCCTTTACCATGTTGTCGATGCGTATGCGGAAATTAGTGGAGTTGCTAAATGCTTGTCCTGCAATTAACGCTACAATGCCCGCAATGGCGATGTAGACCATGAGCTCCATCAAGGTGAAGCCTTGTTTCGCCTTTCGTCCAAAAAGAATCATCTAATTACTCCTGAGACGGTTATGGATTGCGTGGAACTTTTGAACTGCCAACTGACTTTGACATCAAGTCTTTTGGCATACACGTGCTCAACACTATCGGTGCCTAAAAGCATGGATGATGCTTTTGCCTTGTACTCGTTGTCATTTGAAACCGTAACTTCGGCTCTGTAGTTCACTGTTATTGTGTTGCTGACGGCGCCAGGTTGGCCTGACCAAGAACGTACGATGGGTTCTATTATTAAAGGTTTGATGTTGCCTGCTGCATCTTTAATTTTGTCATCGGAGAGGCTTGCGAGTCCAAGAGCTCCCAACGAATCGATAAGGTTTTGGGCGACTTCGGTTGCGCCATCGCGTGCACGGATGCGGAGCAACGCATCGTGGTTGCCACCCTGCATGTTCATTACTGCCATGTACAAAAAGCCGAGAACTACTGATGCAATCAGCACTTCGACAATTCCAAAACCGCTTTTGCTTTTTTGCGGTTTGGTTATAGCTGCTTTTTTCTCATTTTCACAAAAATTCATTTCATTTCCTCAACACCACGACGTTTTTACTATAAAAAATACGTTTTTTGAACAAGAAATGAAAAAATATTTTTGCAACGTGGCTTGTATCACCAAAAAAGGAACCCAGAAGGGTTCCTTTTTAATGCGAAAGCAGAATTGTGCTATATCGCTGCTTTTGCAAGCACTTCGATGGCATATTCGCTGTACTTGACGCCACCTTTGGCGGCGTTGCGTTTAAGCCCCTCGATAACCCACACTGGCAGTCTGAACGAGGCCATTTTAGTTGCTTCACGAGCCTTGCGAGCTTTGATCTCTTTTACGGTTTCGTGAGCGGACTTCTTGAGTTCGGCGATGCGCTTTGAAGATTCGGCATCTGGTTTTAATTTTCCGGCTTCGTATGCAGCGAGAATCTCTTGTTCCTCTTCATCGAGATTGTATTTTTTTACATGTTCTTCGAAAGAAAGCATTACGCACCTCCGTATTTTTTGTTCGCTTCCCTACTTGGAAAGGCCGTCTTTAAAAATTTAGTTCCGTCTGGTTCGATAATATAAGGGACTTGCCAGATGTAATCTCTAAAAATGACCATGGCGATTCTTTGCCTCGGGTACTTTTCCTTGTTAGGGTGTGGTACATCGGCAATAATGCCTCCATTGTCTATTGCTTCGGAAATTTCCTCAAAAGAAACGGATCTTTCACCGGCTTTTAGTATTTCGTTTTTTATAGGATTCCAGTTAAACTTCATAATTAAAATACAAATTGTATTACAAATTGTCAATACGATTATTTTTGCTGTTTTTCGATTAAATACAATTTTTAAGCTTTTTTACGGAATGATTATGGGTTGGGCCGATTCTCCTTTTACGATGATTATTATGTGCGTATAGAATATAAAAACACGAAATGACACAAAGTGTCAAACGATTTAGATGTTTTGGGGTTGTAAAAAAAGGAACCCCGAAGGGTTCCTTTTTAATGAGGGATTAGGATTTCGGAATTCGGAATTAAGATAATTGCGGCGAAGCCGCCAAATTAAATAATTCTGAATTCATAATTCCGCATTCCTAGTTATGTTAATCGTTTACTTAACGATCAACATAGAATCGTCCCAAGCCTCTCGTGAGACTCCGCACCTATGGTGCGGGAGGAGGGCTTTATGCCCTCCGTTCGTCGAACGAAATCGTTGTTTTTAGAGATGCGCCAGCCTATGGCTGCCGCAGCTCTTAACAAGGATTTGGAAGCGTGGCAAAAATGGACCCCTTACGGGGTCCATTTTTAATTTTGTCATATGTTAATCATCAATTATTTGATGATTAACATACTGTCATCCCACGCTTCGTGCTTTTCGAGGCCGAGGAGGTTGGCCGTCGTTGCAGCGATGTTGGAAAGACCCCAGTCGCCTTCCTTGAGGCCGAGCTTGCCGCCCG
>CAMJNF010000011.1 GCA_946407235.1 uncultured Fibrobacter sp.
CCATGATCAGCCCGGCGCTCTTCCTCAAGCAGGACAAGGCCTACCGCGACAGCATCATCACTCCGTGGACTCCGGTGTTTGCTAAGTCCAGCGGCCTCCCGCTCTTGTTTGCTCAGGTCGTGGGTGGCTTTGGTAAGGTCTCTGGTCTCGAACGCTTTGGCGCTTCTGCTCCGGCTGGCGTCCTCGAAAAGGAATTCGGTTATGTCCCTGAAGCTGTTGCCGCAGCCGCTAAGGAATACCTCGCTGAATACGCCCAGAACGTTGCAGATTTCAAGGCTGCAAACGCTTAATTAGCAAGCTCAAGCGAAGATTTGAAAACGGTGCCTGACGGTGCCGTTTTTTTGCATCACTTCTAACTAAACAATGTAATTTTATATAGATTTTAATCACCTTTTTCTTTAAAATAACCTATATTCAACGCATGATTTGCCCGTTTTGCAAGAATGATAACGATAAGGTTGTCGATAGCCGCGTGAGTGGTTCATCCATCCGTCGTCGTCGTGAATGTTGCGCTTGTGGTCGCCGTTTTACGACTCGTGAATACATTGAAGTCCAGCAGTTGACCGTTATTAAACGCAGTGGTGAACGCGAACCGTTTCAGCGTGAAAAGCTTTTGCGCGGTATAATGAACTCTTGCAAAAAAAGGCCGGTGTCCATCGATGATATTGAACAGCTTGTGACTCGTGTCGAAAACGCTTTGCAGACATCCGAAAATTCCGAAGTCAGTTATGATCAAATCGGTAACCTCGTGATGCAGGAACTCAAAAAGCTCGATGCAGTTGCTTATGTTCGTTTCGCTTCTATCTATCGTGAATTCAAGGAAGTGGGCGAGTTCGTCGATCAAATCAAGACTCTTGATAAATAAATTAGGATTTCGGAATTAGGAATTCGGAGTTGTCTGAATTTTCTATTTTTGCTGCGTCATCCTGAGCCCTTCGACAAGCTCAGGGCTGGTTCTGCAATAAGCGAAGTCGAAGAATCTAGGATTCATTTTCTCGAATGGCTTTTGATTTAAAAAACAAGTTAGCGATTGCGCTCGAAAAGCGCTCTCCTCTGTTCTCTGTCACGGACGCTTATCGCGTTGTGAATGGCTCTGCTGACGGTTTCCCGGGACTCACGATTGATAAGTTTGGTGACCGTTACCAGATGCAGTTTTTCGGCCCAGAACTTTTGCCGAACAAAGATGAAATTGTCAAAGCGCTTGTATCGATTTTCAATCCCGTTTGCGTTGTTGTAAAGGAACGACTTTCTAGTGCGGGCCGCTCGCTTGAAAATGCTCCGATGGATGTTGTGGTTGGTTCTCGTGAAGATGCTGTAGGCGTTGTGCGCGAGGGGAAGGCTCTGTTCCATGTGGATTTGATGGATACGATTAATCCTGGGCTTTTCTTGGATATGCGTCACGTGCGATTGGAAGTCGAGGAGCGTTTCCGCGCGATGTCTGGCGCATCTTCGGCGCATTCCGGCTTTCGATTCCTCAATCTTTTTAGTTATACGTGCAGTTTCTCGGTCCACGCTCGTCTAGGCGGTGCAGCGGTCGCTACAAATGCCGATATCAGTGGCAAAATTCTCGACAAGGGCCGTGAAAATTATGCGTTGAACGGGCTTGATTTGCGACCCGGAGAGTTCTTTCGAGGTAATGCAATTGAGTATGTGCATTGGGCTCAAAAGAAAGGGCTTCGCTTTGACGGTATTGTGCTTGACCCGCCGAGCTTTGCGCGCTTCAAGGGCTTTAATTTTAACGTGCGCGAACACTTGATGCCGCTTGTTGCTGAATGTGCGGAACTCCTGAATCCGAACGGATTTTTCATGGTGAGTTCCAACTACAGCGAATTTAATTTGAACGCGTTTGCACGTGATGTCCTTGCGGCCGTTTCTTCCGTCCATCCAAAAGCAAAAACGTCTTGGAAAAAATCCCAAGACGTAGACTTTGTTGGTAGTGGCTCGACGAAAGATTCCTGCTTAGTCGCAACACTCGTTGAGGTATGAGGTAAGAGCTTAGAACTTAGAACAATCTCTTATCTAAGAGCAAATAACTAAGTTCTAAGAGCGTAGCGGTCTAAGTTCTGCCAACTGCGGCGTAGCCGCTCACTCCTCTCCGCCGTCCATTTCAATCTTTAACTCTTTGAGCTTTCTCCAAAGCGTTGCGCGACTGATGCCGAGTTTTTTGCAGACTTCGGTCTTGTTTCCCTTGCAAATGCTTAAAGCGTGCAGAATGTGTCTGCGTTCCATTTCATCGAGCGAAAGAATCTCTTCTTCGACGGGTTCTGGATTGTGCGCTAAGTATTTTGTCGGGTTGTGTGTCAAAAGCCCAGCGCTATCCGTTTTGCCCGAAATCGGCTCAAAATGAATCGGGGTTCCGATTGGATTCTCGGCAGATTTCTCGTCTTCCTCAACTTCTTCGACGATGTCGCGTACAGGCTCACTAGCGCTTTCTTTGTAGTTGCCTGCATCCTTGATGTGCGGGATGGCGACCGTCTTTTCACGGGCCTCGACTTGCACGTACTCGGGCAAATCTTCGAGCTTGATGATTCCACCCTCCGAAAGCACGATGGCGTGTTCCATGATGTTTTCGAGTTCGCGGATGTTGCCGGGGTAGGGATACTTGGAGAGCGCATACAATGCGGCCGGTTCAAGATCGTGAATTTCTTTACCCTGAGCATCCTTGTTCTTTAATATAAAGTAACGAATCAGGTTCGGGATGACCGGCTTTCTGTCGCGGAGCGGCGGAAGCTGCAAATGGAAAGTATTCAAACGGTAATAAAGGTCTTCACGGAATCGTCCTTCGTGCATTGCTTTTTGCAAGTCGCGATTTGTGGCGGCGATGATGCGAATGTCCAAATAGCGGGCTTCGGTTTCGCCGACACGTCTGATTTCGTGGCTTTGTAGGAATCGTAAAAGCTTGACCTGTGTTGCAAGTGAGAGCTCGCCAACTTCATCGAGGAATAGCGTGCCTCCATTAGCGGATTCGAACAAACCCTTCTTGTCTGCGGTAGAGCCTGTGTACGATCCCTTCTTGCTTCCGAAAAGTTCGCTTTCAACGAGGTTTTCAGGAATGGCGCCGCAGTTGACCGGTACAAAGGGCTCGTTTGCGCGCTTGCTGTAACGGTGGACGACATTTGCCAAAAATTCCTTGCCTGAACCGGACTCGCCGGTTATAAGCAACGAGCTGTTAGTCGGTGCAACTTTATACACCGTCTTTAAAATCTTGCGCATCTCGGGAGTGTCACCGAGAAGGCTGTCCAACACCTGCGATTCCATGAGCTGCGTGTTGGATTTGTTTTGTTGTTGAGCCTGGATTTTACTGGCCGTGCTTTCCAATAGCGAAAGCGACACTGGCTTCTTTAAAAAGCTGCTGGCTCCACGTGTGATTGCGCTTGCTGCTCCCTGCCAGTTGCGGTCATCGCAGAGTACGAAAATTTCGACACCAGGCTGACGTTCCTTAAGGTAGCTGATTAAGTCCATATTATCGAGCATCAAAAAAGGAACCTCGATAAACGCAAGGTCTATCGACGTCTTTTTTATAAGCGCCATTAGTGTCTTTTCATCGGAGCAGACCTGTAGGTTTGTTCCGTTTAAAGACCAATTGCGCTGTAGCTCCTCGACAAATTTCCGATCAAAATCAGCGATCAGGATATTCATCATTTACGCTATTACGAATGTGTTTTGATTATCTCGTCAACTTTGCTGCGAAGCTGCTGAAGATCCAACGGCTTGCTGAAAATTGCGGCTACATCGAAATGCTGTGCTGTTGCAAGGTAGTCTTCAGCGGACGTGCGTCCACCACCGCTGATTGCGATTACTCTATCGCTTAATCCCATCCGACGGAGGTCAAGAATAACTTCAAAACCGTCACCTTCCGGCATAATGATGTCGGTGATGATTACATCGTATGTATTCTTCTGATAAAGCGACTTTGCTTTCTTACCGTTGCATGCTGTATCGACAGTGTAACCTTTCAATTCTAGAGCAGACTTCAACATGAGGTTGAGCTGAGCGTCATCATCAATGATGAGTATTGTAGACATTAAGCCTCCATTTTCTCGTTTCTTATAGACCAATATAGATTAAAAATAGTTCCTTCGCCCAAAGTTGTTTGTACTGTGTAGCCTGCATTGCCTTCTTTTAGCAGTCTTAAGGCCGAGGATAGGCCTAAACCGAGGCCTTCGCCTGGTGCTTTGGTCGTAAAGAACGGTGAAAAAATGCGTTCGAGAGTCGCTGTGTCCATGCCGGTCCCCGTATCCTCGACGGTAATTTTGGCGTAATGGCCTGGCTCGATTTGCGGAGCATAGGGTGTAATGAGCGGCTCTGTAAGGTCTTCGCGTGTTAGAGAAATGGTAAGTGTACCGCCATTTTCTTTCATGGCGAATATGGCGTTGTTTGCTAGGTTACTGATAATTCGGTCGAGCGCGGATACGTTTCCTACGATGCGGAGGTTCTTGTCTAGTTTGTCTGCTTTGACCTTCACGTTTGGTGGGAGCGTTATCCAGAGCTTCTTCACGACGTCGTCGATAATCATGTATGGTGCAAATTCGGTGAGCTTGTCCTTTTCCGATGTCTTTCCACGGATGGTGTTCAAGAGCTCTTCGAGGGATTCCTTGCCGCGTGTTGCCGCCTTCCTTGCTTCTTGGATGAACATGTAGGCATGGTTGTCCTTGTCCAGGACTTCAAGGGCGAGATCGCAGAACCCGATTTGCGAACCAAGAATGTTGTTGTAATCGTGGGCGAATCCGCCGCAGATGGTGCCCAATTCTTCGAGCCTCGAGTGGATGTGCTTTTGTTCTTGCAACATATCGCGTTCTTTTTCGAGGCGCTTTTCCTTGGTGATGTCAATCTTGATGCCGATTATTTTGTACGGCTTGTGCGGAGCCATAATTGGGATGAACATGTTTTCAAAAATCATGATATCCTTGGCTTCACCTTTGCGGACGGCCATGTTGTAATCGTCCTGCTTTAAAATTTCGATTTCTTCTTCTTCGCCTTCTTCGTTGAAAGTCTTTTTAATTCGTTCGTAAGAAATGAAACTTTGCGGTTCGCCTTCGTTACGCGCCAAAAGCTCTTGTGGTAAAATCTTGTTGTCCGGCTCGGACGTTTGCAGCATGTTTCCGCGATTCTTGATGTCGGTCTGGTTTTGCGTCATGAACACGCCTTGTTCGTTTTTAGACCAGAAACGGAACGGGAGTGTGCTGATGAGCGTGTCCAAGAAATACTTACTTTCGTCGACTTTCTTTTTCCAAATGTTCAAACGTTCTTGGTAACGGATTTGGTCGAGCTGGTATTCCTTGAACTGCTCGTCACGATTCTTGATGATTTGCTGGTAATGCAAAGTGTTGGAAACATCGCTAAAGATGGCTGCGTTATAATTTGTTGTCAGCGATTGTCGAATTTGAAAAATGGAAACGTTAAAAATATGGTCTTCGTTGTCGATCTTGATTCTTATTTTGTTGTAGGTAGATTCGCGCGTGGGGTCTTGAATTTGCGGAAAAATTGAGGAAATCTTTTTGCTGTGGAGTGCTTCCTTTGTGGTGTGCAAAATGCCGAGCGCTGCCGGATTAGCAAGTTGGATTTCTCCTTTGTAGTTGTAATAGAGCAAACCGTCTACCATACGTTCTCTTAATTTATCTAAAAACCAAGATGTACTTTTGTTCTTGAACGAGACGGATGTGAAATATTGCCCTGAAAGAATCGCCAAAAAAACGGAGAGGAACTGCGACCATTTGAGGAACTGGTCGTATTCATTGAACTTTGTAGAAATAGGAATGACAAAATCAAATAGGGCCGCTAGCGTTACAAAAAATACAAATGAGACCAGCATGTAAATACTGACCTGATGGGGGAGCGCTGTATCGCTCGATTGTACAATATTGCGGAGTAAAATGTAACCTGTAATAAGAATGTTTGGGAGTACGAATAAGCAGAATAATAACGAGTAAAAATTGAACATCGGCCTTTCGATAAAAGGTCTAAAGCCGAAAATGTTCAAGTTGGGAATGAAGTTTGGATCCTTGATAAAGAGGTACGTCGAAATGATGACTGAAAATGCTCCGATAATATTCATGAGCTTCCAGCCATTTTTTCGCTTTATCTTGAGACTGATTTCTGCGGTATGCTGAACTGCATTTCCGATCTGGATCCAGCCAAGAGCGGCCATGCCGAATATAATTTGCCTTGTCGCATATGGCTTGGTCCCAGCAATGAATTCTGAACCGCTAAAGAAAATATCGCCAATCAAGTTGCTTGCTTGCCAAAATACGCAGATAATCACCAGCTGGTGGATGGACCTTGGAAACTGCTTGACTGACGTTTTTTGCCCAAGCATGATGGGAAAATAGCATAAGACAATTAACGTTATAACAGATAGTGCGATAACGTAGGGCGAGTTTGTAAATAGACTCTCTTGCATATTTTCCCAATCCCTTGAACGGTTTACTTAGTTCTCTTTATACCGAATGTCTTTGTCTGCTCGAAGGAGTTCTTCGAAGAGAAGTTCCTGATGACCTTCTCGTCGCCCTTGACTTCGGGGTTGTTCATGTTGGGCGAGAACGTTGCTTCTACTTCGGCCTTGTAGATGTAAGCGCCTGTTCCGACGGCTCTGTCGTCCTTGGAACGGATGCCAGACGGTGCCTTGTTTGCCCATTCAATTGCGAATTCAATCGTGTTGTTGGGCGAGAGGTACTGCTTCGGGTTTACGTTGAACGCTTGCTTGAAGATGTTCACAAAGTTACCGAGATTCGAGTAAATCGGTATGTTGAACTTGACAAGCAAATTCTCCCAAGCGCATTCATCGCCGATCGATGCACCACGAGGTACAGTGAGCTTGGCGTCCCAAATGGCACCACCGATGTCTGCGGAATCGATTCCGGTCAAGGTTACATTGCCGCCTTGGATGAGGTCGAACTTGTTATTCGAGGGATTCTTGATGAAGAATCGCATCGTTTCACCGACATTCACATTCGAACGGTTCTTAGAACTTGCATCGGTAATCGTTTCACGGAGATTTACGTTGAACTTGATTTGCGGAGCTCCGTTGCCGTTGACCAGAACCCAAGGCACTTCAAATTCCGGATAGTTGTCGTTCGCGTCCTTGAAGGCGCTTGTCATCATGGAACCCATTCTTAAGAAGTCGCCTTCCATGACGGATCCGGAGAGGTCGTTGGAGAAGATTATCGTGAGTAGCGTATTGCTCTGCGAGAAACTCCATGTGGTGAAGTTGCTCGAGAACGCATTCGAAATGGCTTCCGCACGTTTATGCCTGTAGAATTGCTGTTCTGCGTCTGCAGTAACAAGAGGTTCGCTTGCTGTAATGTTCAAAACGTCCGCTGCTTCGGTCTGGATGATTCTTGCAGAAACATAGACCGGACCTACCTTATCTTCGGCAAGCACAGAGTTCGTTTCTGTTGCAGCGCCAGTGCCGAGGTATTGCGTGACGAGACCGGCGTGAGAGAGGAACTTTCCGCCCGGGAGTGAACCATCGTAGTTACCGGCGGTGTTGCCAAACTGGAACGGCTTTTCGAGATCGACGGAGAGCTTGTTGCCATTGGCAATGAGCTTGCTCTTTGCGACCGTGAGTGTTTCTGGCTTTGCCGTACCGAAGATGATTTCCAATGTTTCCGGCACGTGCTTATCGTCGAGATCTTTTGCAAACTCAACATCGACGTGGCTTGCATAGCCATTCTTGTCCTTGTCGGTAATGACGGCGTATGTCATCGGGATGGGCAAAATCTTGAGGAGGATTTCGACCTTTTCCGGTGTGCAGATTCCTCCGACTCCGTTGCCGTTTAAGTCGGTGATTGTGCCTGCCGGATTGAGTTGTCCCCACATGCCTGCGGTTACGAGCGATGTGTTTCCTGCATCAAAGGGGATTTCGAAATCCCAGATGTTCTTTGCTTCGTTGTAGAGCTTTGCCGAACGGACTGTTGGCGTTGCGGCCTGTGTTGTGCCGTTTTGAGCAAAGAGAATGAGCGGGAAGTTTGTACCAGGAGCCGAAATCGGTTCGCTAAATTGCAGATAGAGGTGGTCTGCAGTTGAAGAATCCTGGCGTTCGAGGACCGTTGCTGAAAGGAGTGCTGGCGGTAGGCCATCGGCATAGGAATCATCGACGGTCTTGGTTTGACCCTGAATGTTGCTTGTGAGCGTAATCTTTCCGCTAGCATCGGTTACGATTTCCTTCGGAACATCAATCTCGACAACGAGCGATTTGCCGTTCAGGGATTTGACCTTGGAGGATTCAATGGTCTGATTTCCGTAGGTGAACGAAATCCTGGAGAAACTCTGATTCTCTGTATATTCAGATGAGAGCGTGATGTCCATAGCGTCAGGAATGTGGTCGCAGTTCAAGTCTACAATCTTTGCCACATCGATAATCGGCCATGGCGGCAATTCTTCGATGTCGAGTTCTGCAACTGCCGGCGTGTAGGCATAATCTGCCGTATTGGCATGTGTTGCTGAAATGGTTGTCTTCACGGCGACCTTGGAGCTCACGTAAATCGTTGCAACGCCACCGCTGATGGTAACGGATGTGACTGGAATTGTTGCTGTCGGATCTGTGTAGAAGAGTACGTTTGGATCTCCGCTGACGAGGTCAACGTTCAGGTCCTTTTCGTCCTTGAAAAGTTCGAGATTGCTGTCGAGGAGCGAAATCTGCACTTCGACAAACTTGTCCTTATAACCGATAATATTGCTCTTGTCGAAGACAAGATAACGTCTTTCAAGAGGTTTGGTAATACTGTCGATTTCGACGTTAGTTCGCACGACGTTGCAGGCGCAGTCGTACTTGTTTTCGGTATTCATGTTGGCATATCTGTTGTGCCAGGTGACCCATTCCATGTAATTGTTGCCATAGGCAAGCGTTGTATCGCCACCGAAGGTAATCGCATCGGTACGATTCGGATTCACGTAATCGAACTTGTAATTGTTGCCATTCATTTCGACAGCGTTAAGGAGACCGTTCGGTTTAACGTTGCTTGTTGCGGCGTACGTTGTCTTCGGATCATCTTTTTCGACGGAGTGGATTGGGCTTACGAACGGACTTGAGAACGTCGTTTCGATTGTACGGGTGACTTGCGGTCCTTTATCCGGTGTGTAGTCCGGAGCGTAGCCGTAAATGTATTTACCATGATAGTATGCTGTTACATAAGCGGTTTTTCTGAACGCCTCTTCGTTTTTACCATTTACGTTCTCTACGTACATGTTGGAGTTGGATTCTTCTTTGTATAGCGGTCCACGGGTCAAATCGATACCTTTGAAGTATTCTGGATCATCGGCTTCGGTATGGGGCCTAAATGACCAGCTGTTTTCGATGCTTCCATAGGTGGGGTTGATAATCAATTCAAAGAAGTAGCTGCCGGATACTGCAAGCTTTCCTTCGATGTGGACTGGAGTGTAATAGCCCGTTTCTGTGGTGCCTTTCATTGTTTCCATATTATAGGCGACCGGTTTGTCAAATGTGATGGTCGGCCAGCCAACGGCTTGTCCGGTTCCGTCCCAAATGGACTTGTTATTGCTAACGCCTTCGACTGCAACTGGGAAATAGAATCTTAAATCAAGATCTTTGTAATCCATCGTGTCTTTGTTGTTTACAATGACGAGGAACGTATTGCATTTTTTCCAGTCGGTATCGTTTCGACATCCATCCTTGTTGAGTGGCTTGATGTAAATATCCATTTCAACAGTAGTCGCAAATTCTTCAGTCTTAAAGGTGTATTCTTCGGAAGTTGATTCTCCGGACGATACGGTAAAGTAGTAGGGGGTATTGGGTTCAAGTCCTGTGAGAATGGCTTCGTGGAAAAGAACTGCTCCACCCTTGGCGGCGATTTTTTCGGTATAACTGCCCTTGGTTTTGCCGAAGTTTACAAGTCCACTAATGCGGTCGCTTGTCCACCAGTAAATTTTTGCACTGCGATGGTCCACTTGGCAAATGGTTACGCCACTGATTTTCGTCTTTGTCGAAGTCATTGTGAACTTGTACCAATAACCATGGTTGTCGTCCGTGGTCATGTTTCCGTTGGGGTCGATTCCTTGAAGGAAGAAGTAATAAGTCTGTCCAGGAGTAAGCCCTGTAAGGTTTACAGAACCGCCCAAGGTGGCTTCAGTGAGTTCTATGGTCTTTGCTGTATTGGCATTCGTTGTGGCATCATAGAAAACGGTCACGAGAGCGAGTTCGTCTGTATTCCATTGAATAATCGCCGTGGTATCAGAAGTCGGAATCCCTACGATGTCGCTGAAGAGAGGCCCTTCGTTGTCTGGCGGGAGTTCTTCGGCAAGGCTTTGTGCGGGGAACAAGAACTGTGCCGAGAAGTCAATGCAGGTTTCTGTAGAAGTGTATTTCTCCCAGTTTTCAACAAGAGGCTTTTTCGGTTCACGTCCGCCCATCAATGCGCCAATAGGGCACTTGTATTGATAAGGTATACCGCCGGCGTTGTAGCCGTCCGGGTTGGCAGAACGGTTGTGGGGGTGCTGCGGGTTCTTATCACCTGCCCCAAGCAAAAGCGAAATATCCCAGGGGTTTGCTCCTAGTACATAGTACATGTTATCCAAAGCGACATTCAAGTAACGTTCGTCTTTGGTCAGTTCGTACAGAAGGAATACGGCCACTGCAGAACCCATGTTGTAACGCATAACGCCCCAGTCAAAGTCAGTCCATACTAGGTTGTAGGGCGGTTGCACTTTGAGCTTGGTAGAGCCTTCGCGGGGTTCTTTATTGCCGGAACCGGGGTATTCCACTGCAACGGAATCACCAAAAGAGTTGGTTTCTATTTGCTTGCGGAAGGCTGCCATCACACGCATCGAAAGAGAATCCCTTTCTATTTTCGAAATTCCAAATTTTGTTTCGTAATCAGGGTCGTTCAGGATGAGCTTTTGCATGGCGAACAGAACATAGGCAAAAAGGTTCTGGTAGTCTGTTGCCCAGGAGTTATTAAAGCCCTGATCCATTGCAAGAATGCCTTTCGGGAAAAATGCCAAATCAAACTGAGCATGTTCATTGACGTTCATTGCCGGATTTTTATACAAGTCATACGCGTATGTGGTGTCTCCAGTAGCATGCCAAAGCGATACAGCCGCTGCCGCAGCGTCATCTTCGCAAAGGCCCATACCTGAATAATATCCTTTGCCGTCAAAGACTATCCCGTCTTGATTATAGCGGTACATTGTCGCCAAACCTTTTTTGGCGCACCTGAATTCACCGTCATAGCTGTCGTAATTGAGGTAGGAGGGCTTTACAATTTTTGCGTAAATAGTTTCGGCGGCGTCTAGCAGTTCTTTTGAATATTGGGGATTGATGAATTTGTAAGCGGCTGCAACGTTTGCCAAGGTGGCTGCGTAAACGCCGGAAACGTTTGTTCCGATACCTTTGAGAACAAGACGGTTTGGGCCTCCATGTTGTTCATCTTGCATGTCTTGTTTTTCGGGCACATCCCAAAAGCGGTGGTCCCAATCGCTCATGCCCACCGTGTGGTACATATCGCCTTTTTCGATAAGTCCGTCAGCAACGGAGGCATTATAAAGCTTCATAATGTAATCGGCACCGATTTTTGCTTCGTACAAAACATCGGGAACGCCGTTAGGGATTGTGTCGTTATAGGAATCGCCAAAGCGGTCTTCTGCCTTGTTTTTGTACGTGAGATAAACCATCGAAAGCACGTAAGAGGCGTAGCCAACTGTTTCTGCAACCTTGAAATGGTCACCGCAGTCATGCCATCCGCCGGTAAGGTCTTTATTTATTCTTGAACCGTCTTTCAAGTGACAGGCTCCGTGGAAGTGCGACTTGGTATCGCCACAACGCTGGATGCCGAAGAACATCAATGATTTTTCAAGAATGGAATTGTAAATATAGGGGTTGATATAGAACGTTGCCGAGGTGTCTTTACCGACAACGAGGAAGTATTCGCCTACAGTGGAAAGAGGCGTAAAGTCGGCTCGATAGAGTACTTCTGTCTTGGTCGATGAGGAATCTCCAAGACTTTGAAGGTCTTGGATGGAATTGAACGATACTCTAACAGAGATGCCCGGCTTGACAACGGTTCCAATCAGGGTGAGGTTTCCTCCGCCCGGAACTTCCTTACCGCTATTGGCGTCAATGACTTTGAACGTCTTTTCGGTAGGATCGGCAACGTAGGCGTATTTGTAATGTTCAGGCTTGTATCCGCTTTGGTTCAAACGAATGACACGCCTGTTGAATACGTTTACCGAGTCGTTGTGTAATCGGGTGCAAGTCTTGCAAGTTCTGTCAAGATCAGGAAGACTATGCTTGTTTGCTGCTAGAGATTGCTCTACGCAGAAAAGGGAAAGTAAAAGAATGGCGCTAATGAGTTTTTTCATACTTGTATTAATGTTAAAAATAAATAGCCGCCTGGATGGCTAAATCCAGGAGGCCAGTTGTTTATTACTTTCTTCTCTTAAAGCCAAGGGTCTTTGTCTTGTTGTCGGAGGCTTTATCAGCCTTTACGCCAACATCGGAACAGGACACCTTGTAATCATTGCTTGTTTCATCGAACTTTGTGGCGCAGAAGGTTTCTGCTGTAAAGTCAAACTTCGCAATGTAGGCTCCGGTACCAATCTTGTTACCCTTCTTGGCGACAGGGGCTTCGTTATCCTTAGCCGCCCATTCCACGTTGAGCTTAAGAATGCCGTTATCGATGAGTCTTCTTATCGATGCGAAGTTTTCTTTCGGGATGTCGAGCTTGTAGGTGTTGATGTACTGCCCGAGATTGTCATAGAGGTCCATGACAACCTTCAGGTGGATATCGTACATGGCTAGGCCTTCTCTTGTCATGAATTCAGCAGAAGGCATTGTGATTTCGATATTGAAGTTCGGACCCGAGTTGGCATACGATGCTGAATCAGCAACTCCGATAGGCGTTCCGTTACCGTTGATGAAGTTGTACTTGCCACCGATAACTGCTGACGTAATGAACGCATTGTTTGCTGTTGCTTCTGGACGTCCGATATAAGCATTGTTTTTCGGAGTCGCGACAGGGTCGATGAGCGTCACCTTGAATCGAATGTTGTCATCGCCCGTGATGCGGACGTATGGGTTGAACTTCGTAGGAACGTTGTTGTACTTGTCGATGTAGGCGGCTCCCAGTTCTTGCGGAACAAGGCGGACGCGGTCTCCGGCATGGAACACGTTGTCCTTTTCGTTATAGGTAAAGAGGTAAACCTTACCTGCACCTTGCGGTTTTTCTAGAGGAATGTATTCGTCACGTTCACGCTGAATGTACCGGCCAGATTCGACAATGGTTAGCGGTTCGGACATGTTGACCGTGAGGAGGTTCTTGATCATGCGAGCGCTGGAGATAACCGGAGCGCACTTGTCGTACAACGTGTAGGTTGTTTCGAAGAATCCGTTTGCGGCGCCCTTGAGCGGGGAGACCGTTCCGTTACCGTCGTTTTCACCGCTTGTAGATCCGTAAGGATAGGTGTGGGTTGCTGGTACGTTCTTCAGGTTGATCTCGACGATGCTGAATGTGTCAACGACGACTTCTGTATTGACCGAGTCAATCATAACTGTACGCGGAGCCGAGATGGAGTCGCGTATGGTCCAGTAGTTTTCCTTCGGCGTAATGTAGATTCCCGTTGTGTCCGCGGTCGTGACGAAACTGCGAGTGATGCCCGGGTTACCCCAGACGGTCATGATGCTGTCGAAGACATCTTTCTTTTTAAGTCTCTTTTCGAACATCATGTAGACGATATCTGGAACGCCGTCGCCTTCCTGGTCAATCATTTCGGCATGGTAGATCGGCACTGGGCGAGAAATGAGCGTTATAGGTACGGTCGGGTTGCAGCCGAGCGGATCGAGCTGGTTGAAACTTTGGTCTGTGATGCTGAAACTTTCGGTAATCTTTGCTGCGACCTTGGCACCGACAGGTACAAGATCCTTGTTCTTGTTTCCACTGATGACAAATTGCCAGCTCTTGCCGTTGTTCGTGGTTGTCGCGTTGCTTACGACCGTGGGGGCCGCTGTTGCGCCAGACACGACGAGAGGCCATTCAGTCAAGGACGAGAGGATCACTGGTTCAGAGAATGCGACCATGACGGTATCCACATCGCTGTTTTCGTCAGCCTTTTCGAGAATCGAAACGCTTGTGAGCGTTGGGAGGATTCCATCGGTAATCTTGACCGTTTCTGCGTTTGCTGTACCGCGGTCGGCAACGTAAGTCGTAATCTTTCCGGACGGGTTTGCGCTTGTCTGGATTAGGCTTGTATCGATCGGGATGATGACTTCATTCTTGTCTACAAAGTTTGCTGCAACGAGAGGCATCTTGATGGTGTCTGCCATGCCTTCGATATAGAACTTGATGCTGTCAAGAGTATAGCCTTCTGCAATCTTGTTTGTAAAGACAATCTTCAACTGATCAGCCTTGTTGTCGCAGTCCGAATCGATGGCGTAAACAGACTGAGGCGAAGGCACTTTGGATTCCGCGTAGAAGATTTGCTTAGAGATGTCTTCTTCGTCATCCGGGTCGGTGTAGACAACCTGGATTGTATCGCCTGCGAAGAATGAAATCTCGGAGTTCGGGTTCCTGGATTCCTTGCTATGATTGACTGCTGTAAACGGTCCACCGACAAAGTGACCTGGATTTGCCGGATCTGCGTTCAAGGTAACCGTCAGAACGTCGTTCTTCTTGTTGTTGATAATCTTGACGTCAACAGAAGTGGCCTTGCTCTTGATTTTGTCCTTGTCCATCACATCGATGAAGAACTTTGTGCCTTCCGGGTCCGCCGGGCTTACAACTGGATTTCCGTTGGCGTCCTTGAGGACGAGCGTCGAGGCTGTGGCATCGCCCTTCGAGAAGTTCACATAGTACGTTCTGTTCTCAAAAGAGCATCCGCCATATTCAGCGCAAGATTCGCATGAGGGGTTTGCACCTGCGAAGATGGTGATGTCCACCTTCTTGGAACCGATACTCATCTTGACTGGAATATCGAGATCCCACATGTCCGTTGCGACATCGTATTTGGCGATAATATTCGTGCCGGATTCGTCCATAAGCCATTTATCGAGGCTGAGACCATCGTTGAACGTAAGTCCGCTGACCTTGACACCATTTGCCCAGATCTTTGTGATGTAGCCACCTTCGGTTACTTTAGCTTTACCCTTGACGTGGACTGTGCTGCTTGGCTGGTCAATGTCAATATGGGAGCCGTTGGACACGTTGAACGGATAATCGAGAGTGACGTCAATCTTGTAATGAGCTCTCTTGTGTTCCATTTCCTTTTTGGATGGGCTGTAACCCCAGATGAATTCATCCTTGCGGTAAACGGATACGTATGGGTTCACCGGAGCGGCGTCAAAGTCAATGTCGCCATCATCCTTGCTGATGCAAGGCATGCCCGGGTAATCTGCTTCTTCACCATTGGCGCGAGAATGAGGCATCCAGCTCCAGTCTCCTGGGTTTGCAGCTAATGTTGCTGCAGCTGCATATTCGTCGGACGGGGCATACCACTTGTTGTTTGTATAGCAGTAAAGTTTCTTTTGCGGGGCTTCGTTCATCAAGTCCTTGTATGGTGGGAAAGGACTGCGATGGTCGAATCTCACGTCAAAGCGGAGGCGGCTTGCACTTTGAATGACCGTAGAACCGAGGTTCAAGGGGAAGTACCATTGCCATGTTCCTGTAGCTTCATCATAGGTGTCTTCGATCTTTATCGGAAGTGCATCGCGAAGACTTCTCGACAGTTCTTCTATCGTTTCTTTCGAGCAATCCCCACTGAAACCGGCTGATGAGTAGGCGTTACAAATGTCTGTACCCATACCGATGTCATGTTCAATTTCGTCGGTGCCGCGCATGTAAAGTCTAATCGTCAAGCTGTCAAATGAACGTGATTCATTGTTGAAAATATTGATGTTGACCATGGCCATATCCCCTTGCCAAGGATATTGGTATGTCTTTACGCTAAAGTCGTACCATGTGACCGGAGTTGTGAATTTCAGCAAGTTGCGGTTGTCGTCAACTGTAGATTGTGCACCATTGCTTTCGACCATAAAGTAATAGGTCGTCTTTTCCTTGAGCCCACCAATCTTTACATAGTGGAATTGCGTCGGAATGCCTGAGACGTCTGCGTTGCCCGCACCAGAATTGAATGCAAATTCATTGGCGTTGGAGTGCGGCTTGGTGTCCCAATAAATCTTGGATTCGTATTCGCCGTTCGGGGTGTACCACATGATTTCGGCGCTATCCGCATCAACATTGCAGACGGTGACGTTTACGATGTTTGCATTTTCGACTGTGCTGTGTGTTGTGAACGTGTATGGTGTTTGAGTGCTATCGATGAGATACTTGGTCTTTGTATTTGCCGGATTGTAGGCATTTGCTCCTGTGACATAGAAGTAGTAAGCCGTACCGGGCTTCAAATCATGGAGGACTATGTCATGCTTAACACCCGCTCCGCTGCTGGATGCCGTAAAATCATACTGGCCTTCAGTTGTGCCATAATTGATAGTGACTGTACCTCGCTGAGTCAGATTCACTGTTATGATGGCTGAATCCTTGCTTACATGGCGGATTTCAACGTTCATGTCGGGGGCTACAGTCTTGTCGAATTTCTTTGCAGCTAGGGTTACGGTACTTACAAGCGTTGCAGCTGCATCAATGCAGATTTCTGACATTTGGTAGTATTCCCAACTGAGTACGCCTTTTTTCCCCAGTACACCATCGCCATCATCGCCACCTAATGGTGGTACTGCGCCATATAGACCTCCAACAGGTGGTCTGTAGAAGTATTTGGTCTTTCCGCCAGGAACGTTTGTGCCTTCAGGGTTTGAACCGCGGTGATGCGGGTGGGCATCGTTCTTATCGCCAATACCCATGATAAACGAAACATCCCAGGGGTTCACGCCTAATAAGTAGTTCAGCTGGTTGATGCCAAATTGTTTAGCGTCAGCGGCTTTCCAGTTCGGGGTTCCCATATTCGGCAATGAAAGATTTTTGCTTTCGATGTCTTTGGCTACGTCTGCATATGCCAAAACTTCAAAGATGTCACCAGCGCGGTATCGGTTGTAAATCCAGGTTTGGTCGGTCATCATTGTGTACCAGATTCTGTCGTAAGTAACCTGGCTTTGTTTCCATATCTCTGGAACCGTCGGGAAGACAAATGTTTCGGGAAGACCTTCGTATTTGCCCAAATCGCCCAAGTTTGCAATCATATTGGCGACACAGTGTTCAATTGCGTTTTTCCATTCCGATTCGCTTAAACCGAATTTGCCTAAGGCTGTATCTTTATCAGCGAGAATCAGTTTATATAAAGCATAAAGAGCATAAGAGTAAGAGTTTGCCCAACCTGTATTCTTTACATCTTTAAAGAATCCCTTATTGTGAGTGACAAACCAGCCTCCTTCAAAGAATGCAGGACCTGTTGCATATTCTTGTTCTCGGAAAAGATTCTTGGTACGGAGTGCGTCGTCTGCATATTGTTTTTTTCCCGTAGCATAAAGCAAAGCCACGGACGCCAAAGCCATATCGTCGACAAATTCGTTGTTTCCGTGGTAAGCAGGAGACTCTTTTGCTAATGGCCTTGGGGCGCCTGTGGAGTCCAAATGGTGTACAATTTTTTTGCCACCATCATATGTGGATCTGCCCTGTACGAGAGCCTTTGCAAAATCGTACATTTTTTCAGCAACCATCAAGCAGCTATCTGCAAACTCCTGGTACTCTGGATATTGTGCAAACATTTTACCTACGAGCGCAAGACCTGCTACAGTTTCGCCACCAACATTGGCGCCAATTTCGCCAAGACGAACTGCTCTTGTTCCTGGACCACCACGGTCTGTTGCTTCTGCTGAATTACCAATGGGAAGATCATCTTGGTTTTCGGGAGGTCCCCACCATCCGTGGTCCGAACCGAAGGTTCCTATAGAGAGGGCCATATCATCAATGGCTCCTTTGGCTCTAATGAAGGAACGGAGCACAAAGTCGGCACCGTGTTTTGCTTCGCGGAGCATGTCTGGGATACCGTCTTTAACGCTTGTAATACTTTGGTTAAATGCGTAGTTATCTGCGTCTGCATTTGGATTTGTAGCAGCCATAAGAGCTACGACCATGAATGCATACATTTGGGTTTGGGCTTCCTTCAGGTGGTCACCACAGTCGTAGTAACCGCCTTGCAAGGTCCCTGCGAGAGATGCGTTATAGGGCCCGCGAACATCTTGAGGACCTTCTGTAACCGGTCCAGCGCCGTCTTTGGCATGGCTTGGCTGACCTTTGCGGAACCAGGATTCTGCGATGCCACTACGGTTGACGCCGTAGAATTTAAGTGCAGCGGCCTGTACCATGGAATAGACCTTATCGCTCACGATAAATGTACTAGAAATGTCTTTACCAACTTTAATGCGTAAACGAGTATCTAAAGGGACGCTATGAGGGATAAAACCGTATTTCAAATCTCCGGTTGGACCTGAGGCTTTGACAGAATAGCGCTTCTGGTCAGCGGTTGCGGCATTGGTTCCTGCGTTGATTAACCATGTTGAAGATACTTGTTTATTTAACGGTATCAGTGAACCTGTAATGGCCGGAACAAAAGGAGTTCCGTTAATATCGACGATTTCAAAGGATGTTTCGTTACCGACATAGTAAAACTGGCGCTCAGGATCGTCTTCTAGATATCCGGCCTGGTTTACGCGGATTGGCGATATACGAACGTTCATGGCATCCAGGTATGCTTGATTTAGCGTGTCTGGAACTAGTGCGTTTGGAGCATATGCTGCCGGAGTCAAATTCTTGGGCAGCACGTTCTTTTTCTTTGTGACCGAAGTGTCAAAATTTTTGAACACGGTCGAATCCCATGTCAATGGGAACACTGGTCGAATCAATTCATAAGGAGTGGGGTCTTCATCTGCAGCAAAAGCCATTGCTGTTACAGTGCAGAGTGCCACTAGGTACTTCTTGATACTCACGTCGTCTCCTTGTATAACCAAAAAAGCGGGCAAAACAAGTCTTGCCCTCTAATTATATTCTCTCAAAAGATAAAATAGATTATTTATGTAAAAATGTTTTGGGATAAAAGCCTTTTTGTTCTCAAAATATACTCTGATTTTGTGCTTTTTTGATTAGGTGTAGTATATAGAACTTTTTGCAAAGAATATCTATTGTAAATAAAAACTACATGTAGCGAAAATGTAATAAGCGAACTTTGTAAACTTGAGCTTACGACTGTGCTTTGGAGATTGAATTCATTTTTGCTAGGTGAATTGATTATTGGGGTAAGAATATCTTTAATGAACTTCTCCATTCAGATTATTACAAAAAGTATAAAAAGTAACTTATTGGTTGATTTTTATTTGTTTGTGAACTATATTTGCGCCTCGCAATTTATATGTTGCGTGTAAAATAAAGAAAAAACGAGTAGATAAACCTACTCGTGTAAATGCTATATTTGCATTTTATCTGTTCCTTTAAGGAGGATTATATGAAAAAACAAATAGCAATTATTTTGACTGCAGGGTGTGCTAGTGCATTCGCAGCTTCTGTAAATTATGATATTCTCGGTCGTCGAGGAAGTCAGATGAATTCACCAATGGTTTACAGGAATGTAGACTATAACAAGATTAATCAGGATAATCGACAAAAAAAAGGACTGTTTTTTGATGATTCTCCTGTGCTGAAGAAAAAAGCATCTGATTTTGCAGAAAATACTATTGCTTTGGAAGGTGCGTACTTTACTCGAAAATGGAATATTAATGGTAGAAAAGGAAGTCATTACTTCTTACAGGGTTATGAAAAAAATGAACCTTCTCCAGTAACCCGCACTTATTTATATCAAACCAAGGGATATATGAGTGAACATGCAAGACATTTTATGTATCCTCTTAGACGTTACGAGAGCATGTTAAGTGATGCTGATAATCATAGCGATGTAAATGGTGATACATATACAACGAGTAATGGATATTCTTGTGTTGTTTCACCAGAAACTTATACCTTCGGTTATCATGTTCAAATGTCGCCTTATGGAGATGGACAGATTATTGATTATAGACAATTGCCTACTATACGAGAATTAGACCGCTATTCCAATAGAGGTATGTTGAATTTTTGGTATGGTGTACAGGAAAAACCAAATTATGGGTGGTATGTTTCGGGAAAAAATTATATAACAGACGATTGGTCCTATATTGGTGTTTATATACCTTCATATGGTTTGCCTGTGAAAATGGCCTACGATGATCGAATTGAATACGGTGATCAAATTAAATATCGAGAAGTGGGTGCAAAACGCTATTATCATTTTCCAGCGCATGAAATGACCATTTCAAAGGCTTATAAGATTTTAAAAAATTCCTCCAAAAAAACAGATGTATATATAGGATCTGATAATCATTATCCAAGTAATGATATTGATATTGAACTTCGTGTTCGTGCAAGTCCATATGGTGCGCGACCAACTGGAACATATTATTCGAATGAAGCAAAGGAATTGGATAATTACATATATGATAATCGCGTTGTAGGAATTGTCGCTGCGGGTAATGCTCGAAATAGAAAATTTAATAAAGAGGCTCATGCAGTGAATGCCATTACGGTTGGAGCTGTGGATCCTGCTAGTGGAAGCCCGACTGCATATTCTCCAAATGTGAATCCGAGATATTGTAGGAGTAATAGTTGTAATGATGATAGTCCAGCGACTGCTTATCAAGAGGGTACGCCTAAACCGGATGTTTACAATTATTCACATTTCTATTTTGGTTTTGACCATGGTAGAACTTACTATTCATCAAACGGTTCTGCAAGCTTGCAAGCTCCTTATTACGACGGAACCGAAATGTCTGCAGCGTATACGGCGGGTATGATTTCGGACCTTATGGCGACGAATTCTTTTTATCGCAAGCATCCTGAAGTAGTTAAGGCTTTGTTGCTTACATCAACACGGGGACTTGTTCCCACTTATGACCGTTTATTGCCGCTTCGTGGTTATATTCGTGATGATCCTGAGGATGATTCTCGTTATAATGCTTATGCTCATGATTCTCGTTTTTGGCTTGGCTCTGTAAATGCTTCTATGAGTGGTGGTAGAAAGTTGATGGTTTATGATCGTAATAGGGGGAAAAAGCAAATTCGCTTTTCTGTCAAAAATTCGGATTTCCCAACAAATAACTTTGTTGCTGCTATTGCATGGCTGAGCAGTGGTGACGATATTATGAAACTTGCTAAAATCCCTCAGGATTTTGACCTTTACGCATGCCCAAATAATGTTGAAAGTACTACAAATATTAATCTTAATAATTGCTTTACTGCGACCAATAATGATAGAACCTCATTTGAAAAAGTGTCTTTTTCGACTAATGCTAATTATATAACGTTTGTTATAGAATTGTTCACTGATAATCCTGATGCTGATAATTATGGACAAATTGTTTTGGGTTTTGACGTGATGTCTTACTAATACGTTTGTTTAACGTTAAACCTTTTTTGTATGGTTTAAGTAGAACTTAGGATAAGTTTTAATTTTAAATCAGAAACACTCTGAAGTCGTGAACTTCAGAGTGTTTTTTAGTTGTTTTGTGTATGTAATGTGTTATCTAGAATTACTTTCTTCTCTTAAAGCCTAGAGTCTTTGTCTTGCTGTCCGTTGCCTTTCCGGTCTTTTCCCCAATTGTAGAGCAAGATGCTTTGTAATCATTGCTTGTTGGATCGAAAACTGCGGCGCAGAACGGCTCCGCCGTAAAGTCAAACTTTGCGATGTAGGCTCCGGTTCCAATCTTATTGCCCTTCTTGGCGACAGGAGCTTCGTTATCCTTGGCAGCCCATTCCACGTTGAGCTTGAGGGTTCCGTTATTGGTGAGGTTCCTGATCGTTGCAAAGTTTTCTTTCGGGATATCCAGCCTGTAGGTGTTGATGTATTGTCCAAGATTGTCGTAGAGGTCAGTGACAATCTTCAGGTGGAAATCATACATCGGCTTGCCTTCGTGAGTGTTGAAGCTTGACGAAGGCATCATGACTTCGATTTCAAAATTCGGACCAGAGCCTACGTATGCCGCAGAATCCACTTGACCAAGGTATGTCCCGTTTCCGGTGATGAAGTGGCGCTTGCCGTTGATGATTGCCGATGTAACGAATGCGTCGTTCATGGTACTTTCCGGACGACCTATGTATGCTCCTGTTTTCGGTGTGGCTACGGGATCTGTAAGCGTTACCGTGAAGCGAATGTTGTCATCGCCTGTGATGCGTACGTAGGGGTTGAACTTCGTTGGAGCGTTGCCGGACTTGTCGATGTAGGCGGCTCCCAGTTCCTGCGGAACAAGGCGGACGCGGTCACCGGCATGGAACACGTTGTCCTTTTCGTTATAGCTAAAGAGCTGGGACTTGCCTGATCCTTGAGGCGGTTCTGACGGAATGTATTCGTCGCGTTCTCGCTGGATGTACCGGCCAGTTTGTTGCATGGTTAGCAGTTCGGACAAATTGACGCTAAGTACACCTTCCTTAAGCATGCGTGCCGTAGTTATGACAGGAGCGCACTTGTCGTACAAGGTGTAGGTCGTTTCGAAGAATCCGTTTGCAATCCCCTTGAGCGGGGAGACTGTTCCGTTGCCGTCGTTTTCACCGCTTGTCGATCCGTAAGGATAGGCATGCGTTGAAGGAATTGTGATTTCGACAATGCTGAAGGTATCGATGACGGTTTCTGTATTGACCGAGTCAATCATGACAGTGCGCGGAGCCGAAACAGAGTCGCGTATGGTCCAGTAGTTTTCCTTCGGGGTTATGTAGCTTCCCGTTGTGTCTGCGGTCGTTACGAAACTGCGAGTAATGCCCGGGTTTCCCCAGACGGTCACGATGCTGTCGAAGACGTCTTTCTTTTTGAGTCTCTTTTCGAACATCATGTAGACAATGTCCGGAACGCCGTCGCCTTCCTTGTCGATCATTTCTGCATGGTAGATAGGCACTGGGCGAGAAATGAGCGTTATAGGTACGGTCGGGTTGCAGCCGACCGGATCGAGCTGGTTGAAGCTCTGATCCGTGATGCTGAAGCTGCTGGTGCTCTTTGCTGCGACCGTTGCGCCGACAGGGACAAGATCCTTGTTCTTGTTTCCGCTGATGACAAATTGCCAGCTCTTGCCGTTGTTCGTGGTCGTTGCATTGCTTACGACCGTGGGGGCCGCAGTTGCGCCCGAGACGATGAGAGGCCATTCGTTCAAGGACGAGAGGATCACCGGTTCAGAGAATGCGACCATGACGGTATCCTCATCGCTGTTTTCGTCAGCCTTTTCGAGAATCGAAACGCTTGTGAGCGTCGGGAGGATTCCGTCGGTAATCTTAGCTGTTTCTGCGTTTGCTGTACCGCGGTCGGCAACGTAAGTCGTGATTTTTCCGGACGGGTTTGCGCTTGTCTGGATTAGGCTTGTGTCGATCGGGATGAAGACTTCGTTTTGGTCGGCAAAGTTTGCGGCAACGAGAGGCATCTTGATGGTGTCTGCCATGCCTTCGATATAGAACTTGATGCTGTCAAGAGTATAGCCTTCTGCAATCTTGTTTGTAAATACAATCTTCAACTGATCTGCCTTGTTGTCGCAGTCAGAATCGATGGCGTAAACAGACTGCGGCGAAGGCACTTTGGATTCTGCAAAGAACGTTTGCTTCGAGACATCGTCTTCATCGTCTGGGTCGGTATAAACCACTTGGATTGTATCGCCTGCGAAGAACGAAATCTCGGAGTTCGGGTTTCTGGATTCCTTGCTATGATTCACGGCTGTAATCGGACCGCCGACAAAGTGGCCTGGGTTATTCGGGTCTGCGTTCAAGGTTACCTTGAGCTGATCGTTTTTCTTGTTGTTGATAATCAAGACGTCAACAGAGCTTGCCTTGCTCTTGATTTTGTCTTTATCCATCAGGTCAATGTAGAATATCGTACCATCCGGGTTTGCTGGGCTTACAACTGGATTTCCGTTGGCGTCCTTGAGGACAAGCTGAGAGGCTGTGGCGTCGCCCTTGGTGAAGTTTACATAGAAACTTCTGTTCTCAAAAGCGCATCCGCCATTTTCAGAGCATGTTTCGCAATTGGGGTCAGGACCGGCGAATATCGTCACATCTATTTTATTTGAACCGATACCCATCTTGACGGGGATATCAAGATCCCACATGTCTGTTGCAAAGTCGTATTTGGCGATAATATTCGAGCCGGATTCGTCCATGAGCCACTTGTCAAGGCTAAGGCCGTCGTTGAACATCTGGCCGCTGACCTTGACGCCGTTTGCCCAAATTTTCGTAATGTAGCCGTTTTCCGATACACGTGCTTTACCTTTGACATGGACTGTGCTGTTGTTCTGGTCTATGTCGATATGGCTTCCATTCGAAACATTGAAAGGAGGATTCAGGGATACGGACAAGTCGTATTTGGCTTTTTTGACTTCCATTTCCTTCTTCGACGGACTGTAACCCCACACGAATTCATCTTTGCGGTAAATGGACACGTAAGGGTTGATGGGGGCTAGGTCATCATCGCCAAAGTTCTTGGGAAGGCAGGGAATGCCCTCGAAATCTGCGTAATCGCCGTTTTCTCTTGAATGGGGCATCCAGCTCCAGTCACCAGGATTTTGAGGCAGCTTGTCTTTTGCCTGGGATGTCCACGAGCTTCCGTCGTTACAGTAGAATTTCTTTTTGGGCGTGTCGTTCATCAAATCCAAGTGCGGTTCCCATTCGCTACGTCTGTCGAACATGACGTCAATTCTGAGCCTACTCGTAGATTTGATGATTGTTGATCCGAGCGGGATGGGGAAGTACCATTGCCATGTGCCGTCGGTCGGGTCGTAGGTATCTTCGATTTTCTGGGGGAATGTCTTGCGGAACAGTCCATCCAGTTCTTTTTGTGTTGCCGCGGAGCATGTGTCGTTGAAGGCTGCTTCGTTGTAAGCTTGGCAGATATCGCGTCTGATACCGACATCGTAATAGATTTCGTCTGTGGCGCGCATGTAGAGGCGTAATGTCAGGCTGTCGAATGGACGTTCTTCGTTATTGATAATGTTTATTTCGAGGGCCGGCATCGGGTCCCAGACATATTGGGACATTCGGACTTCAAACTTGTACTGCATTACGGGCGTTTTAAACTTTAAAGGCTCGTTCTTTTCGTTGACGTTTGTATAAACGCCATTGCTTTCTACTGCGTAGTAGTAGGTGGTCCTTTCCTTGAGCCCTCCAATTTTTACGTAGTGGAATTGCGTCGGGATGCCGGAAATATCGGCGTTGCCATCACCTGTATTGAAAGCGTATTCATTTAAGTTTGAATGAGGAATCGTATCCCAGTAAACTTTCGAGTTGTATTCGCCGTTTGGCGTGTACCACATGATTTCGGCGGAATCGGCGGTGACATTACAAACGCTAACATTTTGAATGTTTGCATTTTCAAGCGTATTGAGCGTTGTAAACGAGAACGGAGTCGAAGTGCTATCGACTAGCCATTTTTGCGAAGTATTCCCGCTTCGCGGATTCTTTGCCATAGCGTAGAAGTAGTAAGTTGTTCCGGGCTTGAGATCGTGTAGCACAATTTGGTGCTGGTTGGTGGCTGTTTCAGAATTTGCTGTTATCGGATTCTTTAAAGTTTCCGTTGTGTCGTAAGTGATATAGGCGTAGCTGCTCAAGTCCAGTTTTACGAAGACGATTGCGGAATCCATATCGACATGGCGGATTTCAACGGATATTGCGGGGGCTCTGTTCAAATCTTCAGACTTTGCAAGAAGAACTGCTGCCGGCAAAAAGTTTGATACGGCATCGATGCAGGTGTTTTCGGTGAGCTTGTAATCGTCAAAATGGACTGAAAGGTCATCCATTCCCGTAGGCGGCGTTGCGGGACCCAGGCCACCAACTGGCGAACGGTATTTGTATGTGGAGACAACTCCAGCAACGTTTTTGCCTTCGGGGTTTGAACCGCGATGGTGCGGGTGGGCGTGGTTCTTGTCGCCAACGCCGTAAATCAAGGACACATCCCAGGGGTTCATGCCGAGGTAGTAGTTCATGTGGGAAATGGCAAGTTCAAGGATTTCATCCGATTTCCAGCTTTGGATGGTTCCTGTTTGCGGCATCGTGACGTTTTCCAAGTCCTTTGTCACGTCGTAATAGGCCAAAAGTTCAAAAATGTTGGCTGCTTCGTACTTGGTCCACCAATCGGTTTTTACAGCGCTTGTCAAGCCCCATATGGGGTCGTATGAAATTGAGGTGCCGACCCAACCGGCTTGACCGGCGGGGAGATTGATTTTCTCTGTGCCGCCCGTCATGACGCCAGCGAGGTTTGCCGCCATGGTAAAGGCAACGTCCTCGATATAAATCATTCTCTGCTCGTTCGAAAGGCCATAAGCGCTAGCCTTTTCCTGCGTTTCCAAAATCAACTTGTAAAAGGCGTAAAGACCGCTTGTGAACACGCTCGCCCAGTCGGAGGCCGCATTGGACTTCAGGTAAGAGGCTTCCTTGTGCGCGAACCATCCGCCGTTGAACATGCCTGCACCTTTTTTGTCGCTGTTGGCGAAATCTTTTTTGGTTTGGCCACCTGCTAAAGACTTGTCTTCGACGGCGTCGTTCAGGTACGTTTTATCTGCTGTGGCGTAGAAAAGACATACTGCGGCGAATCCCATTTCGTCGTGATACGTGGAGCCGCCACTATATGCCGGCGAGTTTGTGAGTTTTTTCTTGGCCTTGCCGTAATCATAGAGAGCCTTTGCTACAGTCAGGCTTTTCTTGGCAAATGTAGAATCGTATTTGCTCCAGATTTTGGAAACTATAGCCATGCCCGCGGCGAAGTTTCCGGAAGCGGTACTTCCGAGTTCTGCGTCGCTGGCGGGCTTGTCATCGCTTCTCAAGATTCGAGCTGTCGGACCGCCTCTATCATGGAGTGTCTTGTCCTGGTATTCTGGCGAACCCCACCATCCGTGGTCTTTCCCGATTTCTCCAATGGAAACGGGCATCGCAGAGACTACGCCCTTGGCGGCATCGTATGCTTTTATGACGTATTCGGCGCCGAACTTGGCTTCTCTGAGAATGTCTGGAATGTTGTCTGTATTTTGCGCTTCGCCTTGGTTGAAGGCGTAGTTGTCTTGGTCGCGGTCCTCGTAGGCTGCAGCGGTCATGGCCAGTTGTGCTACGCTGTAGGCTATTGTCTGGCTTTCCTTAAGGTGGTCTCCGCAGTCGTACCAACCGCCGGTCATATCAACATTGGCCAGAGAGCCGTCTTTCAAATGGCTAGGCGGATGGAACCACGATTCAGAATTGCCGCTACGGTTGATTCCATAGAACTTAAGTACCGCATCGCGGAGCATGGAGTAAACTCTGTCGCTGATGATAAATGTAGAGGAATAATCGTTTCCGACCTTGATACGTAGTCTTTCGTTTTCGGGGAGACCATCGGGGAGGTAGCCTTTCTTTAAAGCTCCTGATGGACCCGCTTTTTTTGCAGTATAGCGGTGATCACCACCGTATTCTGTTTGGGCGTTGTTAGATGCCTTGATTGTTAAAGAGGACGAAACGGAGTTCTTGAGTGTTTCTGTGAAGTTTCCTTTGCCAACGACTTCGCCTTTCGCATTGACAACATCGAAGGTTGTCGCTGAACCAACGTAGAGCACAGGCTTTTTTGCGTCCTGTGGACGGTAGCCGGCTTGGTTTACACGGATAGGGGATATCTGGATGACCATAGCGTCGATGTACGCCTGGTTCAAAGTATCCGGAGTAATTATTTCATTTGGAGCGTAGTATTCTGGAGTGTTTTTGCTTGGTAAAGAAACACGCTTCGGGCCTGGAGTGAAATTCGTCTTGAATATGGTGCTGTCCCAAGTCAACGGCCAAACAGGCCTGATCAGGTCGTAAGGTGTGGGATGATTCTGCTGTGCTACGGTTAAGCCAACTGTAGCACACAATGCCAGCAGATATTTTTTTAGACTCATCTTGTCTCCTTTTGGTACAATCAAAAATGGGCAAAATGAATTTTGCCCCCAAACAACTACACTTTTACAAAAGTGAAAATAAATTATTTATGTAAAAATGTTTTGGGTAAAAGGCTTTTTTTGTTCTCAAATCGTACTCTGTTTTTGTGTTTTTTTTAGAAGTGTAGCGTGTGAATCAAAATAGGCTTTTTTGAACACTCTGTTTTAAGTGGATGTTTTGAAAAATTTACAAAATAAAATGGCCGCCTAGATCTTTCGATCCGGGCGGCTTTGGTTTGTTAATTTTTTCTTTAGCGAATTTTAAAGAAACCTTAGTGGTTCATCATGTCGAAGCCGAGAACGACTTGCCCCTTATTTTCGCTATTTGCTTCTTCGCCATAGAGAAGAATACGGAATACGACGTACGGGAAGTTCGTTGAGAACGAAATCTTTTCAAAAGCGTTTGTTCCGCTCTGCGAATAGGCTTTGACATCGGCATAACTATCTACATTGATGCCGTCTATATCGTTTCCTTCATAGACGAAAAGGTCGAAATCCTGAGGAATCTTGCCAAGATTTGCGATATCATCGCCGCTACTCAACCATGAAATTGCTGCAGTGTAGTTCTTGGAGGTGAACTTTGTCAAGTCAACGATGAAACGAATTTCCTTTTTGCCGTTTTTGTTGATATGAGTTTTCAAAGTATTGATATCGCCGACCCAAAAACGAGAATCGTGCATATACGGATAGTCGTGATTAATATCCGTGTCAGATCGAGGAGGCAATAAGGTCGGGTAGATCGGAACATTTTTTACGCTTGCAGAGGTCATCAACACAGCCTTGACAACTTCAGGATGTCTACGATAGAAAGCGTTTGTTGCCAAGAGGTCCGAAACCATGCCTGCGGTATATGCTGCCGATACTCCAGTGCCATCATAATAGGGATTGAGCGTAAAGGAGGCGTTCCATGATGTCGTATATTTGCGAGCTTTATCCGATTTGTTGCCGCCTTCATCAAAATAGAAATGAGAATAGTTGTTAATTTCAGGTTTTTTGGAGCCGACAGTAGAAGCTGAATTTGCACTATTTTCATTGCATTGTCCAATACCAGCTTTGCAATATCTAGGAGTTTGGGTCGGTGTGTATGCTGTGACGTTTCCGCTAGTAGGGTCAACGGCCCCCACCGTGATAGCATTTGCGGCATGGGCTACATTATTGAAGTACTTTGGGGAGTAGCCACTTTCACCTGCTGCGACAATTTCTACAGTACGCTTGGTGTAGATGTAATTGTCGAGAGCGCGAGCTTCATTGGAGTAGAATTTCTCTTTTGCATAAGAAATCTTGGTTCGAAGTCCTATGTGAATGTTGTCTTTTTGAATGTCGTTCGAGTAAGTCGGGTATTCCGCGGTGCCTATATAAATGTCTGAATTCTTTGAAGAATTTCTTAGGATTTTAAAAGCCTTCGATGCTTCTGTTTCATATACCGGAGTTTGCCAATAGTTGAGTGGGGCGACTTCCGTGTATTCAACGTTGTCACCGTGAGCCATCATTACAGGTCTTGCGTCTAAAGGCATGTATATACCGACTCTACTCCAGTCGTTTTTCCAATTTACAGCCCAATCGTATGGTTTTGTTGTAGTGGTTGCTTGACCATAGTTTGCAGAATTCTGCGATCCGTACCAAATCGATATATACTGTCTGTAAGATTTGGAAATGTCATCTCTTACATCTTTGAAATTCTTGTACTCGATTTGTTGACCGTCTCCATAAGGAGATGTTTGTACAGTGTTGTTGAAATTGAAGGAATTATCAAATGAGAAACCATAATCGCTGACTACGTGTGAAAAATAGTGCTCTGTGTATAAATTAGGTTCTTCGTAATCATCGGGAGTGGGGATATATTTAAAGAATTCGTTAGACTCTTCGATATAAGCTGCGTAATTGTTAGGGCTGGAGATATAAAATAGGCTGCCCTTATCCAATGGAAGGTCTGGGTTGGTGGTCGAGTGGGATGTGATATTGTAGAAGCATCTGTAGTCAGTGTGACCTTCGCAGTTGTTCCATCCACGATTGAAAAATCTTCCTTTTAGGGCGTAGGCTCCGTTTTTCAAGCCGGATGCCTTTTTAGCCAGGACTTGATTTTCAGAAATCGGGGCCATCTGCATTTTTTCTTTTTTCATCTTGGAATAGTCTACGTTTTTATAGACCATTGGGGAATTCATTTTGCTTCCCTTACGGCCAAGAAGGTCGTAATTTATAGATGCGGCGCTAGCGCCGATGCATCCGAATGCAACCATTAAGGCTACTTGTTTTTTCATTTTCTACTCCTTTATTGTAAAATAAGTGTATAAAATATAATAAGTTTATCGTGAAATCCAATACAAGTTTTTTATTTTGTGTAATGTTAATTGTTTGTGTGAAAAAATGTTGATGAATTAAATACAACTTGTTATATATGGCACAAAAGGTTGGACTGTAAATCCAACCTTTTGTGATAAACGAGATGAAAATGTTTGTTTTTGCGATTTCGCTGTTTTCCTTGAAAATTCGGAAAATAAAAAAAGACCGTCTTGTAGACGGTCTCTTAAACTTTATAAAGAGCTTTTTAAGCTTGCTTATTAGTCCCCGGTGAAAATGATCACGAGGACGGAAGCGATGAATGCTGCGGAAACTGCGATGAATTCCCACGGATTGTCCATGACGGCGGATTTTGCAGTGCCGCTTGTTTCTGCGGCGACTTTCTGCTGTTCTTCTTCAGCCTTGGCTTTAGCTTCGGCTTCAGCGGCTTTCTTTTCTTCTTCTGCCTTGGCGATGAGTGCTGCGGAGTCTACCGGAGCTTCTGCAGCCTTGGTTTCGAGAACTTCTGTTGCTTCAGCGGCCTGGGCTTGTGCTTCTGCGGCTTGAGTCTGTACGGCGGCCTGAGCGGAGTCGGCTACGCCTTGAACCTGTGCCTGGGCGTTTGCTGCAGCGTCAGTTGCTTGAGCTTGTGCTGCGGTAGCTGCGTTTTCGGCGGTCTGTGCGGCGGCGGCCGTTGCTTCAGTGGCTTGAGCCTGAGCTGCTGCGGCCTGCGCCTGAGCTGCGTCAACAGTTGCTGTTGCTTGAGCTTGTGCGGCGGCTGTTGCTTCGGAGGCTTGAGCCTGAGCTGCAGTTGTTGCTTCTGCGGCCTGCGTCTGTACAGCGGCGGTGGCTTCAGCAGCCTTAGCCTCTGCTGCTGCCGGTGCTTCGGCTGCTTTTTCTACCTTGGCGGCGACGGCTTGTTTTGCTGTAGCTGCCTTACTGACTGCTTTTGCGGCCGGAGCTGCAAAAACCATGGCTGCCGAAATCATCGTGGCGAGCAAAATTTTTTTCATTATTCAATCCTCTTAGAAAATGAAGTTTTTTTGTTACGCTATCAAAAATAATACATCTTATGTGATTTTGGTCATAAAAAAAATAAAAAAGTTCAAAAAAAATGTGAAAATGGGGGATGAATGGTCGGATTCGGGGGATAGAATTCAGTTAATTAGAATTTCGGAATTAGGAATGAGGAATTAGTTGGTATAGCTTAGGGACGTTATCCTGATGCTTGTAGGGCTGATATAGAATTGTTGGTAATTTATTACCCTACAATTCTTAGGTTCGAAGGAGCAGGATCCAGTAAAATTTTAGTTGGTAGAACTTAGTAGGATGTAGGTTGTCGGAAGTTGGAGGCAATGGGAATGCGTCATCTCGAGAAGTAACGAGGGATCCTGTGTGGTTAGACGAACGGCGAGAGAGGTTTCACCAACCCCTAATCCCTAACCCCTAAAACCTAACACCTGAATCCAACCACAAGATTAGACGAAAGAACGAACTCTCGACCCCACAGATGAAAGATGAAAGATTTATCTTTACTCCTGTAGATAACGAAATCAGTATGTCATCTCCTGCGAAGGCGGAGACTTCCTTGCTAAAAAGGAAATCCCCGAACAAGTCGGGGATGACAGCAGAGGCTCATGCTTCTAACCACTAATCACAAACCACTAACCACTAAAAAACTATGGCATTCAAATACGAAGCTACCGTCCAGCACGGTGAAGATACAACCGAATACGTAAGTCTCGGCAAGGAAGGCGTTTCCGTCGCCGAATTCGAAGGCAAGAAGATTCTGAAAGTCGCCCCCGAGGCGCTCACGAAGATTGCTCAGGCTGCTTTCGAAGAAGTTGAATTCTGCTTGCGCCCAGCCCACACGGCCAAGGTCGCCAAGATTCTCCAGGACCCGGAAGCTTCGGACAACGACAAGTTTGTCGCCCTCACCATGCTCAAGAACGCCTGCGTTGCTGCCAAGGGCATCCTCCCGTTCTGCCAGGACACCGGTACGGCCATTTGCGTTGCCCACAAGGGCCAGCAGGTCTGGACGGGCTTTGATGACGCTGAAGCGATTTCGGAAGGTATCTACAACGCCTACACCACCAAGAACCTGCGCTACAGCCAGATTGCTCCGCTGACCATGTACGAAGAAAAGAACACCGGCTGCAACCTCCCGGCCCAGATCGACATCCACGCCGAAGAAGGTGCTGAGATGAAGTTCTTGTTCGTCGCGAAGGGCGGTGGCTCTGCCAACAAGACTTACTACTGGCCCATGAC
>CAMJNF010000012.1 GCA_946407235.1 uncultured Fibrobacter sp.
TCGAAGAAGACGCGATTGCGCTAGACGAAGATGCCGGAATGCTCGAAGAACTGCTACCGGGCTTCACAGCGCTGGAGCTGGATGCCGGAGCGCTAGAGGAACTCAACGCGATTACAGAACTGCTGCTAGATTCCGCGACACTCGAAGAAGACGCGATTGCGCTAGACGAAGATGCCGGAATGCTCGAAGAACTGCTTGGAACAGGAGCCTTGATAGATGCCATAAGCGTCTGAGCATCCAAATCATTGTAATTCGCATTGCCAAGTACCATAAAGTACACAAGATAATCACCGCCGTTAGTCGCCGTCGGCAAAACTTCTGAATACTTTTCGTCACTGGCCAACTTATAAACGAGCGTTCCGTTTTTGGCTTCACCGGCCGTCACAAGTGTCTGAGCCTTGCCGTTATACACCAGATTTTCTACAGCAACCGGAGCCTTGACAAGCGTCGGATTAGCCTTTGTAATTTCAAAAGCCTGTTCGAGACCTGTTGCGGGCAACTTGTAATTCTTGTTATTCAAGCCTGTTACTGTAGCGGTGTACTTGCCAGCACCCGTAGCAGCCCCTGCAACCGTAAGGCCACACTTGTCGCTGTTCACGAGACCTTCTGCCGTTGCTGCCGGAACATGTTCGGAGCCATTGTAAGCGAACGAAGACTCGCCCCATGCAACGGAAATTTCCTTCGGTTCAACACTCAACTTACCTGCAACAAATTCAATTTCATAGTTGTCGGCAGTCAAACCGCTCGGCGTAACAGAGTATTCACCGACATTACCATATTGCTTGTAATCGTAGCTATAGACGAGCGAACCATTCAAGGACTTTTCGTTATCTAAACCGCTAAAGCCACTGAATACAACACCTGCATTAGACGGCATTTCGCCATAAACAATCGAATTGTCCTTTGCGCTAATCGTGACCGATGCCTTTGTAATTTCAAAAGGTTGTTCAAGACCTGTTGCAGGCAACTTGTAATTTTTGTTATTCAAGCCAGTTACCGTAGCGGTGTACTTGCCCGCATCCGTAGCAGCCCCTGCAACCGTGAAGTCGCACTGGTCATTGTTCAAAAGGCCTTCTACCGTTGCAGACGGAGCCTGAGCAAAGCTATTGTAAGTGAACGAAGTCTGTTTATCCCAAGCAACGGAAACTTCCTTCGGTTCAACACTCAACTTACCTGCAACAAATTCAATTTCATAGTTGTCGGCAGTCAAGCCGCTCGGCGTAATGGTGTATTCGCCAACATCGCCATATTGCTTATAACTGAATTCAAAAGTAAGTGTTCCCTTCAAAACCTTGCTCGATTCCATTCCAGCAAATTCACCATACATAATACCGCCATCAATCGGTTTGTCGCCATAGACAATCGTATTGTTCATAGCGGTAATCTTAAGCGGAGCCTTTGTAATTTCGTATTCCTTTTCACAACCAGTTTTGGGCAATTTGTAGTTTGAATTTCCAATTTCCGTTACTATAGCGGTGTGCTTGCCGACATTGGTCTGGAAACCCGTCAAATACCAGGGCATCCTATCATTGTTTACAATTCCACCAAGTTTCGCTGTCGGATTGTGATCTTCACCATCGTAAACAAACGTGGTCTGCTCACCCCATATAATAGTGAGTTCCTTCGGTTCAACCGTCAACTTGCCATCAACGAAAGTAATTTCATAATTGTCAGAAGTCAGGCCGCCCGGTGTAATGGAATATTCACCGACATTACCGTATTGCTTGTAATTGTAACTATAGACGAGCGCGCCATCCAAGGACTTTTCATTATCTTCACCGATAAAGCCGCTGAATTCAACACCCGCGTTAGACGGCTCATCACCATAGACACTTGTTGCGTTCTTGGCCGTAACCGTGAGCGGAATCCTGGCTATTTCAAAAGATTGTTCAAGCCCTGTTGCAGGCAACTTGTAATTTTTGTTATTCAAGCCAGTTACCGTAGCGGTGTACTTGCCGGCATTCGTAGCAGCCCCAGCCACCGTGAAATCGCACTGGTCATTGTTCAAAAGGCCTTCTGCTGCTGCATTCGGAGCATGAGCCTTGCCGTCATAGGTAAACGAAGTTTCATCATCCCAAGCAATGGAAACGACCTTCGGTTCAACCGTCAACTTGCCAGCCACAAATTCGATTTCGTAGTTGTCAGCCGTCAGGCCGCTCGGCGTAATGGCGAATTCACCGACATCACCGTACTGCTTGTAATTGATTTCAAAAGCAAGTTCGCCTGTCAAGACATTGCTGGTTTCTTTTCCAACAAATCCGTCATAAGCAATACCTGCGCTAGCAGGTTCGTTGCCATAGACAATCGTATCGTTCAAAGCTGTAATCTTAAGCGGA
Source organism: uncultured Fibrobacter sp. (assembly GCA_946407235.1). GTDB lineage: Bacteria > Fibrobacterota > Fibrobacteria > Fibrobacterales > Fibrobacteraceae > Fibrobacter. Next base: position 2,337 of record CAMJNF010000012.1, read on the forward strand.
GCCTTTTTGATTTCGAAGGCCTGTTCAATACCGGTTTCCGGCAACTTGTAATTCTCGTTGCTCAAATCCGTTACCTTTGCGGTGTACTTGCCGACATTTGTAGCAGCCCCCGTCACCGTGAAAATGCATTCATCGCTATTCTCGAGACCATTAGCCGTAGCCATTGGAATCTGTTCAGAGCCATTGTAAGTGAACGAAGCATCACTCCAAACTATCGAAATCTCCTTCGGTTCAACAGTCAACTCGCCTTCGACGAAAGTGATGTCGTAGTTGTCAGAAGACAAACCGCCTGGAATAATGACGTATTTGCCAACTTTATAGAATTGCTCATAATCGTAGTTAAAGACAATCGAATCATTTAAGTCATTTTCGTTATCGTCGCCCACAAAGCCGCTGTATTCGACACCTGCGTTAGACGGTTCATCACCGTAGGCAATTGTAGCATTCTTGGCCGTAACCGTGAGCGGAGCCTTTGTAATTTCAAAGTCCGGTCCATCTCGATTTTCTGGCAACTTGTAATTTACATTGGTTAAATCTATTGCCTCGGCAGAGTACTTTCCGACATTCATAACGGAGTCTATAATAATGTTGCATTCATCATTGTTCAAGAGACCTCCAGCCGTCGCATTCGGAGCTTGAGCCTTTCCATTGTAAGTGAACGAAGTTTCTTTATCATCCCAGGCAATAGAGATTTCCTTCGGTCCAACAGTCAACTTGCCAGCGACAAATTCAATTTCGTAGTTGTTGGATTCCAAACCGCTCGGCATAATGGCGTATTCACCGACTTTATCGTATTGAGCGTAATCGTAGCTAAAGACAATCGAGCCACTTAAGCTATTTTCTTTATCGCCACCCAAAAAGCCCGCATATTCGACACCTGCATTTGCAGGTTTGTCACCATAGATAATCGACGTGTCCTTTGCAATAACAATCAAAGGTGCTTTAGCGATTTTAAATTGTTCGCTGATTTCACCGGTATAATGGCCTTTTCCGGTGATAGTCATGCTTGCCGTTCCAACAGATATGTTGTTTGAGCATTGAGTCGTGAAATCTACACCGGGTTCAAGTACTTTTTCTCCGTCTGTAACGCTAATTGCAGGGCAAATTCGAGAACCCGTATATGTTTGGTCTTCAATGGCAGCGACCGTGATATCTGAGCTTGTGAACCGCTTTATCACCGACACAGTCAAATAGACTCCACCGCCATCTTTGACATAGCCGTAGCCATTGGATATAAAGTGGAGCAACATTTGATTGGTACTACTGGAGGCTGTGACAGAGGTCGTCGAAGAATTTTTGTAGCCCCTGAAACGTCCGAGGCGTTTTGCATTGGTGCTGCTGCCGTTGTAGATATCAAGATAATCTTCTTCTGCAGACGTATACATGAGTTTGACATATCCCGATACTTTCATCATACAGTCCTCGGGTGCCGTCAATAACAGTTTGCCATCGTCATTGGTAAAGTAAAATCCATCCTTTCCACTATTGTCGTAAACTCGGAATGAAGTCATGTCATCCTGAATGATAATATCTCGCTGGCCAGTCTTAGGCATATTGACAAAAAAGTCCGTCTTGGGCATAAATGTTGGCGTCACCGTTGCATCCGACGAACGCATCTTGAATGAGTATCCCGTTGAGGCTGCGTAATAGACAACATCGCCCCATTGAGCGACGTCAGGTTTTGTCATGACAATTTTTCCGTCCGCATCAAAAGCATCGATATCTTTCAACACATAGCCTTCGTCAGAACTTACGGTCACGTTGATAGTTCCGTTAGTTACAACCTGAGTTTTGTCAAACATTACATTACCGTGCTCCATATTTTTGTCGCTGCTTACACTGTAAACAGCAGGAGTAAAGACTTTAACGTTCAGGTCGAGACCGTACTTATGAAAAAAATCTGTTCTCGAAATATCGGCTGCCTTAAGGCGGACATAAGCTGTATTGCCTTCACTAACAACAGGATAAAGAGTCTCCTCTTTCTGCTGATTGCCATATGCTAATTTTTGTCCGTAACTTTTAGGAGGGTCATTATAGATTGCATAGTAAGACTCACTAGAGCTATTATCCACCATAAAGCTTTTTCCCGAAAATTGCATCACTTTACCCGAAGGTGCCGTTATTGCCAGGATGCCATCGCTCAATGGTTGAAAATCACCATCCTTGCCGCCGTCGTCGTAGAGTTTAAATGAAGTAATATTGTCGGGAATGACCATATTCTTTGTGCCAGAATGCGGCATATTGACATAGAGACCTCCTTCATCTGAATTCAGCTTGTTGGTGAATACAGCAGCGACGGTTACATTTTGGGTAGGCATTTTAAATGTCACTGTCTTACTGATAGTTTCGCTCCAGTCGGTGTACCAGTTACAATCAGTAACGTTGACAACTTCACCGTCAGCTTTTACAACCCTTAGCTCGTTGAGCATGTAACCTTCGTCGGGCGTAACAGTCAGAGTTATGTTGTCGTTTGCTTTTGCCAGTCTCAAATTCGCCGTTACTTGACCGCCGGTAAATCTGTCAGGTAGATTTACGTTGTATTTGCGGTCGGCTGGAACAAGTGTCACCGAAAGGTCTAAATCTGAATAGCCATACATCTCTCGATAACGAATTGCTAAGTTTTTTCCCGTGCTAGTAATGGTGGGAATTACAGCCACTGGGCTAGGTAGGTAATCATAAATTAGCTCCGAATTCTCTAAAAGTATTGTTCCACTCGCCTCATCGTTGTCATAAACAGTCAAATACCCTTCATATATTAATTCACAATCAATCAAATCGTTTTTCGACGTCCTATCCGCAGCCAGGGCTTTACCAGACAATTGAATAAGATAGTTCGAATTGTCAGGAATGTTGATAACAAGGACACCATCCCATTCTTTGCCAAGAACATGATTCTTGCCACCAGCCTCATAGACCTTGAAGGATGTCAAGCCGTCTTTGATTTCCGATTCTGTAATCTTCAGCGTCATTTTACGTTTTTCGGGTATAGTTACATATTTCTCGTCGCCGTCTTGCGTCAGTACAGCCGTGTTAACCCACATTATGAATGACTGTGAACCGAAATAGGGGCTCTTACCCTTAATCGTCAGCATAAGTTTGTCTTTTTCCATAGCTCCAGTCGCATCCACGCTATACCCGACGGTCTCAGTATAGTGAGTTCCTTTTATCAATTTGTTACCGTTGTAATCGTAAACGTCATAATTGATATACTTTATCGCTCCATTCGGGAGAATGCTATAGTCTTGCATTTGAAGGTTCGCTAACGCAATCGAGTTGTTGTCCAGCTCAACCGGAATAATTTTCTGATTTTGCCTTTTTGCAAGTTCATCCGCTAAGACTAAGTCTGTACTTCCTTCGTAATAGAAACGCGAATCACCCTCAATGCTGATATCACCCCTGTAACTATTTGCATTGATGAAATCTGTACTTTCAGTCCACGACAATGAAATAGTTCCTGCGGTTCCCTCTCTTGTTGAACCATCACGGCCTGGACCTATTCCGTTACCCCTTAAACTTACTGCTGTGACTTGGCCTCCACTGATGGTAATCGATCCACCTTTGCCCTTTCCACTTTCGTTAATGGTACCGCCGCCAATCGCCGCAGCGCCATATGTTCCCGATGTCGCTTTAACAACGCCACCAGTAATGGTTATCGTACCAGCATTGCCATTAAAACCACCTCCAATACCGGCTCCTTTGCATCCTCTACTTCCAGAATCAGATATAGCATTGACCGTACCACCACGGATAGTGATGTTACCACCGGAGCCCAGTTCCGCACCACCTATTGCCGCCCCGAAATAATAGCTTAGTGAACCAGTGTTAATCGCTGTTATATTACCCCCTAATATTGTAATCGAACCTGCATTGGCAATGCCATTGCCTTTACTTCCACCAAGTGGAGAATTTTCGTTGCTGCTGCCAGATCTCGTATTAAGGTTTCCCTCGCCTGTTATTGTAAGGCTGTGTCCATCATGAACGCCAATGCCATTTTGTGCATCAAGTGTTGTTTGTGCGCCAAGGTTCAATGTAACAGAACCTCTAATATAGATTCGCCTACTGAACGTAACAGTACCGTTGCCAATAATATTGACAGAGCAGTTCTCCCATGTTGTTTCTTTATTGATGGTTTGCCCCATAGCTTCGATGTTGATCACATCTTCCGCCAACGAGGTTGCTGCCATAAGCAGGGTAAAAATCAGAGCAAGCCCCAAACGGAGCGAACGTAATGAATGAATTAGATGACTGGTCATAGTCTTTTAGCACCGTATTTGTTGAATAAACTTTTACAAAGTACAATGCTAAAAAAAACAAAGGAACAATACTATAGCCCAAATGGGTTATATTTTCATAATACTTCCGTAAGAAAGGATTAATTTGCGTGGAAGCGAATGGGGATCCAGATTTCGAGTTTGCCCTGCTTGCTCGGCGGAAGGCGCCAAAAATATTCGACATGCTTTAAGAGCTTCACTTTGAACACATCGTCATCGCTATCCGAAAACATAATCTTCGGATCCATGAAGCGTCCAAGGCTATCGAGCGTGAGGTGAAGCCCAAGGAATACATCGTCATCGGATTTTACAAATCGGCTCCCCTTACGGTAGGCTTTGATTTTCTTGAAATACTCCGACGAAAGGTAATGCAGGCCCGCAGCACGGCCTTCCAAGAACAGCTCAAGCTTATTCAAGTCACGGCCAGCTGTATTTTCAATCACGTAGATTTCATCAATCGAGGGCATTTCCACACGGCCTGTAAAAGCATCCTCGACAATTTCTTCTTCCTCTTCTTCGACATCAACGACCGGGTCGTATTGCGGGATACTGTAAACAAAGTACAACACAGCCACAAAGACGAGTAAAAAAGCGAGCAGTGGGGCATTTCGTTTTATCATAGCACTACTCAATGGACTTGATGCAAAGTTGCACAGTCTTGGTGTTGTTGTAATAGTTCCAAATCGGTTCAAACACGACCGTTATCGGGCGGGAACGCCCGAGCAGAGCCTTACTCTTGCGGAGTCCAAACGCTATTGCCGGGAAAACGGCACTCCCCGCCTGCGAAATTTCCATTTGCAAATGCCCGCCGCGAAGTTCGCGCACGCGATGCACGGTAACGCCTTCGGCACGGAATGCGGGGTACGGGAAATTTCCGCCAAACGGTTCCAGCAAGTCGATGAACTCGAGAATCGAGCGTTCACGAATCGGGAATCTGCCAGTTGGCACGCGAGTTTCTACGGTCAATTCACGGAGTGCAATTTTGATGTCGTACGGGTACGATTCTTCGGTATTGATAACTTCACCCGTGTAGCCCTGATCAGCCGCAGACTGCAACAAGCGCCCACGCAATTCTTCAATTTTCCCCGCTTCCAGCGAGAAACCAGCAGCGTTCGCATGGCCGCCCCAACGGTCAAAAAGTTCGCGGCTTTCGAAAAGCGCCTTGTGCCAGTTGAATCCCGGCACTGCACGAGCGCTCGCATGCGCCATGCCGTCAATAATCGAAAGCACCGCAGAGGGCCTATGGAATTCCTGCGCAAGCTTTGCCGCCACAATGCCAATCACGCCCACATGCCAATTTTCACCGGCCACAACAATGACGGTCGGGATCGTTTCGCCATAAAGCGCCTTGACTTGTTCCATCGCCATTTCGGTGATTTCGGCTTCTTTATCTTTACGGCGTTTATTCCATTCTTTCAGTTCCGTAAGGAGCTGTGAAGCCTCGCTCTTGTTTTCGCACAAAAGAAGTTTAAGGGCTGGGTCCGGGCGTTCCATGCGGCCAGGGGCATTGAGGAGCGGGGCAAGCTTGTACATCACATCGATGCCACCCACACAGCTATGGGGCTTCATGAGTGACGAGTACATTTCTTGCACGCCAGGCCAGCGGCTATTCTTTAAGCATTCAAGTCCCGAACGCGTAAAATAACGGTTTTCAGGCGTCATCTGCACAAGGTCCGCAAGCGTTCCAAGCGCCACCAAGTCCAAATATTCCACCGGATTCGGGAGCCCAAGGCGGCTGAACAAAGCACAAATAAACTTATACGAAACACCGACACCGCAAAGTTCCGGGTTCGGGTAATCATCCCCTTCCTGGTGCGGATCCAAAAGCACATCGCTAATCGGGAGTCCATCGCCCGAAGGCTGGTGGTGGTCCATCACAAGGACTGCCATACCAAGTTCCTTGGCGTGCGCAATTTCGACATTCGCGGTAATACCCGTATCCACGGTAATCAAGTTGCGGGCGCCGGCTTCGTACATTTCATCGACAGCGGAAACCGAAAGCCCGTAACCATCGCCAAAGCGGTTCGGGAGTCTCCATTCCGATTCGATTCCAACGGTCTTGAGGCAGCGGGTCAAAAGCGTCACCGAGGTCATGCCGTCCAGGTCGTAGTCGCCAAAAATGAATACGCGTTCGCCTCTTTCGCGAACTGCAAGAATCCATTCCACAGCCTTGTCCATCCCCATCATGAGGAAGGGATCATGCACATTGCTTTCATTGCAGCACAGCATGTGGTACGCATCGGATATCGTCCTGATGCCACGCGAGACAAGGAATCTCGCGACCGCATGCGGAATCTTAAGCGTAGAGGACAGTGTTGAGGCGACAAGATCTTCCATTACTTGAAGCCTTCAAAAAGTTTCATCGAGAGGTTCTGGAGGCACATCACGGCCGCCATACGCCTAGAGGCGATTCTCGACATGGTCTCCTGAACGCACACAAGCGCAAGTTCCAAGGCCGAAGCCCCCACCTGCGGGAAACGTTCGAGGTTCACGCGACCGGTTGCATCCGGAATACGGAGCGGAGCGCCCGATTGTTTACGCAACAAATCCGAAATCAAGAACGAGAGAACTTCCAAGAAACGGTTCACGATAGCCGGGTCTTCTAGTTCGGCATCTTCAAGTTCAAAAAATAGGTCCGTGTAGTCCTGCGAAAGCGATTTTTCAATAAAATCGACCGCAAGCGAGCACCATGCCTTTGCATGTTCCGCGTAGTAAAGCGCCATGCCTGGAGAGCCCACTGCAAGCCCGATTACATCGTCGGTCAAAGTCGATTCGTCAAATTCTTCGCCGCCCACGCGAATGGCCTCCTGGCGAACTTCTTCGTCGGTAAGGGGCGGCAAGTGGAGCGCCAAGCAGCGCGACCGGATCGTCTGCAAAAGCTTCTCGCGAGAGGATGTCGTTAAAATGAAATACGTGTTCGGCGGGACTTCTTCAAGCGTCTTGAGGAACGCGTTTGCCGCAGAATCGTTCATGCGGTCGGCCTCGGCGATAATCACCACGCGCACGCGGTCGCCCTTCATCGCAAAGGAAGCTGTCATCGTACGGATGAGTTCCACCGAAATCAAAGCACCCGCACTGAAAATATCCACGCGGTACGGGTTCTTCGTGATTTCTTCGATGTAGGCCTGCTTAAAATCCTGGATGGTCTTTGCGGAACTCCCGGCAGAGACATCGGCCGCATTGCGGGCACTCGCCTCTTTTGCTTCCATCGGCACGACCCAGTTGTCCGTTACGCCGGTATCAGCAGCCATCTTGCAGCCAAAGCAATTGCCGCAGGGGCGAACGCTCGGGTTCGTGCACTGCAATGCCTGGGCAATTTCCATCGCCAAAGCCTTTTTGCCAATGCCCACAGGACCGTCGATAAGAATCGACTGCGGGAAGCGGTTCTCTCGCAACGCCGCCATAAGACGAATGCGGATTCGTTCCTGGGAGGCTGGGCCATTCAAGCGATATTCGATCATTTTTGTTTTAACCATTGCAACGGGTCCACGGTTTGTGTCCCTTCGCTTACTTGAAAGTACAATTTAATTCCATTTAACGAAGCGATATCGCCCACTTCTCCAATTTCTTCGCATTTCTTGACACTTTTTCCCTCTTGGACATGGATTGCTTTCATGTGACCGTATACCGTGTACGTTCCGTCTTCATGTTCAATGATAACGGACGGTCCACGACCATCGATTTCGGCAACCATCGCTACAGTTCCCGCTGCAGCCGCACGAATGCGACCACCACGCTTACCGCGAATTTCTATGCCCAAGTTACGCGTCATGATGTGGAGCACCGGATGTTCCTGCAGGCCGTATTCGCTGATAATCGGGCCATCAAGCGGCATGCATTTGGGACCTTTGAACGGTTGCGCCTGAATAACCGGCTTTTTCGAAATTTCAGCTTGGCGCGCCTTTTCGGCTTCGCGTTTCTTTTCCTCTTCGCGTTTTCTTTCGGCCTCGCGTTCCTTTCGCTTAAGGGTTGCAAGGCGCGCGGCCTCAGCCTTTTTCGCTTCTTCGATTTCTCGTTTGCGACGTTGTTCAAGTTTTTTTAGGAGCGCAAGCATCGTCCTCTGGTTACGTTCGAATTCCTTGAGCGCCATGCGCTGCACGGCCTTATCGTGCTTGAGGGAATGCAGCATGCGTTCCTGGCCGTTCATCTGAGCGATAAGACCGCGTTCTTCGACCGCCTTGCGGGAACGGAGTCTTGAAAGTTCCGCCAAATGCTTTTCTTGCATTTGCTGTTTTTGCGTCCGTTCAGTCACAAGTTTGCGAAGCATTTCCACATCTTCGCGGTCGCGGTTCAGCAAGTGGTGCACCCAATAGACTTCTCTTTCTGGATTTCCCTTCTTGGTCAAGAGATTAAAGAGAATTTCGGCATCATTACTGCGGCCATATACATACAAATTCCTAATTCGCTTTATCATGGCGCGTTTTCGTGCCTTGATTTTCATATCCAGCGAATCAATATCCAACACCAATTGCTTTACAGCCCCCTGCAAAACATCCTCGTTACGGGAAAGTTCCGACAAGTACGAACGCGTTCGGTTCAAGTTCTGGTCCAAAAGCGAAATCGTATTGAGAACGCCCTTCTCTTCAATTTCGAGAACCTCAAGCTCTTCACGCTTTTTCGCAAGGTCCACTTCAAGTTTTTTCAAGGCATTCTTTTGTTCGTCAATCTGCGTGTCAGTCCTTTTTAAAGGAGCCGCAGAAACAGCCACGGCAAAAGCAAGACCTAGCAAGACGAGCAAACGAAAAACAGATCGCATTATTCCTGCTCACTTTTCTTTTCGAACAAGAAATTGCGCACCGTGCGGAAACTGAAATACCCTGTAAGAGACGTTTCTAGAAGCACGGTAAAGAGAGCGACAATCCAAAAATACGCAACACCGGTCGAGATAATCGGGAACATGCGCGCCACCGACTGGATCACAAGCCCAAGCAAGAGAATAGCAGCGCTACTCCCAACAAAACCTTGAGCAGCACCTTCCAGCACAAACGGGAACTCGATGAACAGGTAGCTACCTCCAGCGTATTTCATGTTCTCGACCAAGAGTTTACGGGACATAAGCGACAGTCGCACCGAATTGCAAATGATAAGCGATAGCGTAATGAGCAAAAGGATACTGATGCAAATCGGCCAAAAAACCATCTTGAATTTCCAGGAGGCAATTCGCGAAGCCCATTTTATCGGAGCCTGCACCTCTTCAAAGTACGATTCTTCGGCAATCGCATTGCGTACTTCGGAAAGGTCGGCCGGATTTCGAGCCTTGGCGCTAAGCGACACCCGGAAAAATGCAGGAATCGGGTTCCCTTCGACAAGGTCCAACATGTCCGCCGAAAAATGGTTGCGGAAATCGGCAAGCGCAGAATCCGCACTGACAAACGATACGGACTCCACGTGACGGGTATGTTCCAGCCGAGTCTTTACCACGGCAATTGAATCCTCGGGAACGTTTTCGCTCAAAAAAGCTTCAATCACATACAAGGATTTCTCAGCCGAGATAAGCTTAAATGAAACGCCCAAGGCCGTAAACGAGGCGGCCAAAAGCAGCGAGCACAGAAAAATCGTCAAAAGAGACGGAAGAATCACCGTGCGGTGTTGTTTCCATCCTCGAAAAGATTCCGATATTAAGTAACCTAATTGTCCGAACACGCCTCGAATATAATTAAATTTATAGTAGTTCTTTATGGATCTTTTATGGGAAACATCATATTAAAGATTACCGCCTTGGTATGCGCGATGGCCCTTTGGTTTTATGTCATCTCGCTGAAGGACTTCCAACTGACGATGGAAGTACCGCTTACGTTCGTGAAGTTGCCCGAAGCGCTCGCGATTGCCTCGAAGCCGCCTAGCACCGTTTCTGTGACCGTCGAAGGCAAGCCCCTCGACCTTATCCGCCTGCAGTCGCAAAAGCAGTCTGCCATGGTCGTCGATATGCACAACGCCGAACTCGGTTCCAAACGCATCCACCTCGATTCCAAGAATTTTGTCGCCCCGAACTTTGCAACGGTTCACTACGTGGAACCGGACAACCAGTACCTCTTTATCGATGTTGCCGTCGACACACGAATCGAACGTAGCATCCCCATTAGGAACAACACTAATTTTAACGCTGCGCCCGGCTATGTCATCGTACAGCAGCCAAAGCTCCTCCAAGAAGATTTGAGAGTTTCCGGAGCCCGCAACGCCCTCACGCGAATCATCGACATTTCGACAGATTCCATCTTTGTCGATAGCATCAAGGCAAGCCAAACATATTCTGTAAAGCTCATGACGGAGCTCTTGCCGCCATTTGTGACGCCTAGCGATACCGTCGCCAAAATTTTTGTCGATGTCCAGAAAATCAAGTCCAAGGAATTTAAGAACATCCCCATCCAGCTAATCGGTTTCTATGACCGCGCACTGAACACGCTCTCTCCGCAACAGGCAACCGTAGAGGTCACGGGCGGCGAAAAAGTCATCGAAGCCATCAAGCACAACGATATTGAACTATTCATTGAATACAACCGCTTTGCCATTGAAGATGCCGATAGCCTTGCCCCGACTGTCAAATTGAACTTGCCGCCAGACATCGACCGCAGCATGTCCATCAAGGCCATTCTTGTCAAACCCGACAAGATCAAGCTCATCAAGACGCATACCGACAGCGATGATAAAGACGAGGAATATGGAATATGATTTGGCTTGGAATTGAATCCAGCTGTGATGAAACCGCATGCGCCGTTTTACAGGACGAACCGCTCAAGGTCCTTTCGAACCCGCTCTATAGCCAAATCGACGAACACGCCCTTTACGGAGGCGTCGTCCCCGAAATCGCCGCTCGCGCCCATTTACAAAAGATTGCCCCCATTGCCGAAGCCGCCGTCAAGGAAGCCGGCATCGAACTTAAAGACATCGACGCGATTGCCTACACTACAGGGCCAGGCCTCATGGGACCGCTCCTCGTTGGCGCCAGTTTTGCCAAAGGTCTTGCCCGCGACTTGAACATCCCGGCTTATGGCATGAACCATCTCGAAGGGCACCTCGCCGCCGCATGGCTCTCGAACCCGGATATTGAACCGCCGTTTTTGACGCTCACCGTCTCGGGCGGGCATACGGAACTCGTGATGGAAGAACCGGGATTCAAATACACAAGCATCGGTCGCACCCGCGATGACGCTGCAGGCGAAGCATTCGACAAGTGCGGAAAGCTCCTTGGCCTCAAGTACCCCGCAGGCGCCACCATCAGCCGCCTCGGCAAGGACAAGAACCGCAAATTCGTAGAATTTCCGCGCGCACTCCACACGCATGACAACTGCGAATTTTCGTTCAGCGGCTTAAAGACCGCCGTGCTCCGTTACACCGAGACGCACGACCCGGAATTTATCCAGCAGAACCTCGGCGACATCTGCGCCTCGCTCGAAGATGCCATTGTGGATAGCCTTGTCACAAAAACCATCAACGCCCTCAAGAAGACGAAGATGAAGACTCTCGTGATGGGCGGTGGCGTGAGCGCCAACAGCTGGTTACGCACGAGATTGCAAGATTACTGCGACAAGAAAGGCATCCGTTTTTGCGTCCCGGACCGCAGCCTCAGTACAGACAACGGAGCGATGATTGCCGCAGCCGCCATCCGCCGCAAATTGCAAGGCAAGCTCGAATCCATCGACGTCGTAAAGCCGTGGATGCCGCTCGCGATTTAGGTCGTAGGCAGTAGACAGTAGGCAGTAGACGGTAGGATGTAGGAAGTTGGCAGAAACTTGCCCCAACCATAATTTCTCGTACGAGTACGGACAAGTGGGGTATATAATACATTTCGCAGGACAAAATCGTTGTATATCCTGTTCTGACACTTTTTTGCCGCGTTTTCCGTAGCGCTTTTTAAAACGACTTTGTTCTTTTGTCATTTTTCATTGTATATTGTAAATATGATTTTGTCGTTCAAGCATAAGGTAATGTTATTCTTTTGTGCAACAGCATTCTGCTGGGCACAGGATTTGAGCAAACCTGTTAATGATGTTGATGTGTTTCGCCCCGAGAAACGCGAAACAAAAGTCCAAATGGTGGACTCCTCGAAAACCGACGACGTCAAGTTGAACGTGGACATTTTCGCAGACGGCTTTATCGGTTCGTACTACATTCTTTGGGACAACGTCGACTTGTCCGAAGATATCAAGAAAACCATACAGAGCCGTGAATTTGCGACTGACGAATTCTTCATGCAGAACATCGACCGCGAGCAGTTCGAACAAGAACGCATGTTGCAGCTTTTTGAAGACCGCAAGCAGGAATTCTTCAAGATCTTCCCCGACGAAGCCCTGAAGGAACTTCAGGAAATGAAAGCGGACGAATAAGGCGGCAGAACCGCAGTTAGGAGAGCTTAGCCCGCTCCGCTCTTAGAACTTAGTTAGCAGTCCCTAGAGAAGAATAGCTAAGCTCTAAGTTCTAAGCTCTAACAACTAGTAACTATCAAATGTTTTCGCAAGAACGTAATTTCACAGAATGGCAGCTTACAGGCTTCGGCGACGCTCCCGCATACCTTTTCGAGACTATAGAAAGTACGCACAAGCTCATGAAGTCCATGGCAGTCTCTGGTGAAATTGCACCGGGAACACTCTTTGTCGCCGACTCGCAGAGCAATGGGCACGGTCGGCACGAACGCACTTGGGACTCTCCCGCCGGCAAGAACCTTTACTTCAATATTTTAATTCCTCTTGATGGTATTCCCGCAAAACGTTTCGCACAAATTACGCAAGTAGCAGCGCTCACATTTGCAGAAGTGTTCAACGAACTTCAAGAAGCAGCGATTCTTGAAAACGCAATCGATAAATTTGAAAATTTAGTCGATAAATGCGCCCCAACGAACAGTACAGCCGCCCCTAAAATCACGGTCAAGTGGCCAAACGACATTCTCTTTGGCAAAAGCAAGTTCTGCGGAATTCTCGCAGAGATTGTTTATACAAAGATCCCCGCCTCCGCGGGGATGACAAGTGAAAACGCGGGGATGACTAGAGTGAATGCGCCGCGCCCGGCGCTGAACATGGGAGTCGGCATCAACGTCAACAGCGATCCCGAAGATTACGCGCACTTAAACCGCGCCGTCACAACGCTCAAAGCAATCGTTGGCCGCCCCATCAATCGTGAAAAACTTTTGCAAAGACTCATCGGGAGTCTCGAACGCGCCATCGGGCAATTCAAAGCTTTCGGCATCCGCCCATGGGTCGCCGCATGGAAACGCATGGACCAATTCATTGGCGCCCGCGGCACCATTGTCGTAAACAACCGTTGCACCGATCAAAACCGAGAAACAGGCGAAGGCGCCATCAAAAAATCCGGCACCATCCTCGACATGCAAGATGATGGTAGCCTGCTCTTCAAATGTGATGACGGCTCAATCGAAACCGTCATTTCTGCAGATTTGGAGATTTAAGCTTTCGCGAATTTCCACACAGCATATTTACACACAAACACGTATTTTTGAATATTTTTACAATAACATTATTAATTCATATAAACTTGGCAACGGTTACTGGTTGGTATTATATTTACGAACGGATGAATGGAACTTTTGTGGATAGTCGAGATTCTCTAGTTTACTTACCCGCACTTCCTATACTTTTGTTGAGGTAAAAAGATGAGAAAATTAAGTCTTTTAACGTTGTGCTTGGTTGTATTTAGCTTGCTTTCCTGTGAAATGTTTCACACGGGAGGAAATCCAGATGAAGGAAAAATATGTGACAGAATTTCCAAGGTTTTAGCGAGCCCTTTGGAACTCCGTTTGTCAATAAAATGCCCTTATGAAGGAGACTGCGATATTAGTTTTAGTTACGCGGGGGTGTATCTTGCAGACACTTTAAGTGGTCCATGTTTTTCTGGATATGAGCTAAAGCTGGTAACAGACGATTCTTTATCAATTGTCCGATCATTAAAAAGTTACCCAATACATTTGTCTCCAAATAACCATATTCGTTTTTCTCTTGTTGACGAAAACGGAGTTGAAAAAAAATATGATTTTGACCTATCTGGGATAATTCATTCATTTACTGTACGGGGCGATTCCATCGATGTAAACGTAATGAAGGATTGTTCTTTTAAATTGTATTCCTGCAAAAAAGAAACTGTATATGGAAACAATTTATTAAATGGGAAATACACATTTTCTGTTACAGACGGGTGCGATTCTGAAACTAGTTATAGATGCTCATGGCATAATCAAAGCTCTCTAGGAACAGATGATTTGGATATAGATGCTACGATATATTGGAAATAATTAACCTCTCCGCACTTCCTATACTTTTGTTGAGGTAAAACATGAAATTTCTGCAGATTTAGAAATTTAAGACAACCACATCTGCACAAAAGTATAGTCTAAAGCGTTAATTCATTTACACAAAGAATTGTAACCTTACTCTTACAATTAAAATATTTGTATATTGCGCTCAAATTAAGGAGGCTATATGCATTTTTTGCAAGGTATGTTCCAAAAGGCATTTTTTTCGTTATGCCTGATTCTCCCATTTTATCTATGTGCCTGCGGCGATGACAGCGACAGCGGCTCTCCTTCTACCGCCTCAAATGAAGAGGAAGACGATGACATCCTTGGCGGTGACGAATTCAAGGACACTTCAATTACAAGCACCTCGTTCAATTCCAATGCAGGTGTCGTAAAAATCATCAAAAGCGAAATCCTGGACGTAAAAAGCGGGAACTCCTACAAGACCATTCAATTCGGGCCGTACACCTGGATGGCAGAAAATGCAAACTACAAGACCTCCCGCAGCGTTTGCTACAACGAAGACACGGACTACTGTAAAATTTTCGGTCGCCTCTACCAAAATACGAATGCCGAAAGCGCCTGCCCTAGCGGGTTCAGAATTCCATCCCAAGCCGATTTCAAATACCTTGTCCATTTCACCAGCGCGCTAAACGACCCTACATTCGGTTTCAACCCGCAAATGTCCGGGTACTGCGAAACCGTAAACGGGGATATCCAATGCAATCGCGGCGGCAAAGAAGCCTATTACCAGACCTCCGATTTCAACATTTTTAGACTCAACGGCAAAAACAAGTACGATTTTCCAGAATCCAATTACAGTGCCTATTACGCCGTACGTTGCATGAAAGTCGCTCACTTTGTCGAAAACGACAAGCAGCTTCCCATTTGCGATTCCACCACTTACAACAACCTGAGCAATTTTTACGTCGCAAGCAAAGGTTCCAACTACCGTTGCAACAAAAAGAAATGGGTCGAGGCAGAAGACAATTCCTGCCCATCTGCAGAACGCGGCGAGACGCACTACTACAAGGACACCTTGTTCGTTTGCCGTGGCACATGGCAATACGCTACCATGAGCGATGTGGACGTGAGCTGCTCCAAGGAAAACCAATGGGAAGTGCGAAAGCTCAATGGGCAAAGCTTCATTTGCGACAAATCCTCATGGCGTAAGCCCTCCACCATCGAATCCACCATCGGCCTTTGCAATCTCGACAGTTTAAAGAAGTTGAAGGCTTTGATCGACAAGGACGATACCACGAATTATTTCTGCGATTCTACGGGCTGGCGCAAGGCAACACTCATCGACTCCATTGGCGAATGTACCGTAGCAAAGCAATGGGAACAGAAAAAAAGCTATGGTCAGAAATACATCTGTAAGTCACAAAAATGGACCAAGCCAACACTTCCTGAAGCGACGATCGGCCTTTGCACTCCGGACAGCATCAAGAAAATGGGCACCGCCATCACCACAACCGACACCACAGAATACTTCTGCGATTCTACGGGCTGGCGCAGGGCCGTGCTCACAGACTCCATCGGCAAATGCACCTCGGCAAGGCAATGGGAACAGAAAAAGAATTACGGCAAAAAATACCTCTGCAAGGATTCCAGCTGGCGCAAAGCTACAGCTCGTGAAGATTCCATCGGTTTCTGCATCCCGAAAATAATCGGCAAGATCGATTCCCTCAAGAGTTCTGGCAGCTACGAATCTTACTACTGCGATTCCACGGGCTGGCGAAACACCGTCCTCGTCGACTTCCATGGAAACTGCGATTCTACAAAATTCTACAAAACCGTTGACTACAAAGGCTCAAGCTACGTCTGCCGCACGACAAACTCGTGGACAACATTGAACAGCACCGAAAAAAATATTGGCGTTTGCGCACCCAAGATTTACGGCAAAATCGACACCGTTAAATCAAGCGGTACAAGCTACATCTGCGATTCCACGGGTTGGCGAAGCATTGTCTTGGACGATATCGCCGGGAAATGCGATTCCACAAAGTTCTACAAAACGGTCGAATACAAATCCAGCACATACATTTGCCGCACCACAAACAAATGGGAAACGCTCACCAGCACCGAAAAGAATCTCGGCATTTGCACCTCCAAGATGTACGGCAAAATTGATACTGTAAAATCAAGCGGAACAGGCTATATTTGCGATACCACGGGTTGGCGCACTGCTACTGTTTTCGATTATTACGGTGCATGCGATTCAACCAAGCTCTATACAGCAAAAACGGTCGGCGGAATCACCTACGGCTGCCAAAATGCCAAAAGCTGGGAAAAGCTCACATACCCCACCACCGCATTCGGGTTCTGCACCTCCAAGCTAGTCGGCACAATGAAAGCAGACAGCACCGGCAAGGTTTACATTTGCGACTCGATCTGGAGAGCGGCAACCAAATCCGAGGTTCTCGGCACTTGCGATGACGACAGCGAAGGCCTCGAAAAAACTTACAGTTCCATCAAGTACGCCTGCGTCAATAAAGAATGGCGCACCTACACATCACTGGAAAGAACTTTAGGCCTGTGCTACAAAGGCACTTTGGACAAAACAGCATCCGATGGTGTCGAGACTTACATCTGCAAAGAAAACGGATGGAAAAAATACACCATCGAGGATGCCTATGGAAAATGCACCTATTCTATACAAGGAAAAACCGTCGACTTTGCAAGCGTAGCATACGGCTGTAAGGGCACTTACTGGAAAAGACTGGACACCCTTGATTTGGCATTTGGCTTATGTTTCAAAAGAGATGAATACAAAATATATGAATACAACGGAAACCACTATTTTTGCAATGGTAGCGAATGGGAAATCGCACCTTACTGGAATGTTCTAGAAAAATGCACCAAGGCCTTAGAAGGAAAAATTGAAAAATATCGCGAAAAACAATACTATTGTTCCAGCTTAGGAAAATGGCAAGAATACGAACCTCTTGACAAAGAACTTGGAGTATGTGAAGCAAAAACTCTCGCTACAAGCAAAGTCTATAACGGGTATAATTACGGTTGTATCTACAAAAGCGGCAATAGTAGCAATCTCTATGAATGGAGAAAAGAGAACAGCTTGGACAAAGCGTTAGGATTCTGCTACGGGAATACGTTTGAATGGAAGGTTTACGACGAAACAGATTACTTATGCGATGACCACGGAGAATGGAAGAAACTCACATATCTTACAACATGCGATAGCAGATTTGCCAACGTATTTGGTAAAACAGTAAGATTTAACGGCAAATACTACTATTGCGACATTAGCATGAACGATATTTTTGACACAGACAATGGTTGGTACGCATTACAACCCATCGACAGCATCAAAGGTCCCTGCCACGGAACAAGATTAGGCGACACATTGACATTCGAAAGGAATTATTACTACTGCGGAAGAAACAGCAATGGGTATTACAGATGGGTTCCTGCAACAAAAATGACCGATTACTACGGCAAGTGCACATCATCCAATGATGGCGTAAATGTTTCGTTTGAAGGAAGCCATTACCAGTGCAACGATGGATACTGGCACAGAGAACCAATCGACTACATCACCATAACAGACTCAAGAGATGGCAACCAATACAAGACCATCAAGATTGGTTCACAAGAATGGATGGCCGAAAACTTGAGATACGAAGTTGAAGGCAGCTGGTGCGGCGGGAACCTCAATGGATGCGCCAAGTATGGCCGCCTATACAGCTGGGACATGACCATGGGTCTTCCCAAAAATTCCAATCCAACTCTAGTAGACATCGAAAATCCTGAAAATCATCAAGGTATTTGCCCTGACGGATGGCGCGTACCCTCAAGTACAGATTGGGCAACACTGTTAAAAGAATGCAGCGTAGCCGAACTCAGAACAACTCTTACAGGATACGATTCTGAACATACCGATTTCTGCGGATTCACAGCAATACCGACGGGTTACGAAAACGTTAAACAAACAAACAATACTGACTACACAGAAGAACTCAGTTCCATCGGTAGCGAAATTGCTTTCTGGAGTTCAGAACAGAACGACAAGGACTTCGCAACAGCGGCATCACTCTCCGTGAAAACCAATATCACAAACCCGTTATATTCAAGGCTTAAGAGATATGGTTACTCCGTCCGCTGCATAAAGAAATAAAAACGGACATTCAATAAATAAAAGGAGTCGATATGAGAGCCTATATGAACATTTCGCAAAGTTTGCTCAAGAAGACATTATTTTCACTATGCCTTATTTTCCCGCTTTACATTTGCGCCTGCGGCGACGATAACGACAGCAGTTCACCCGCCACCGTATCAGACGAAGAGGAGGACGACGACGTCCTTGGCGGTGACAATTTCAAAGACACCTCAATTACAGGAAACCAGTTCAATTCCAATACGGGTGTCGTAAGCATTATCAAGAGCGAAGTGCTCGACGAAAAAAGCGGAAAGACCTACAAGACAATCCAGTTTGGGCCTTACACCTGGATGGCAGAAAACGCGAACTACAAGATTTCCCGTAGCGCCTGCTATGACGAAGATACGGACAACTGCAAGATTTACGGGCGTCTCTATCAAGGCACAAATGCAAGCCAGGCTTGCCCGAGCGGATTCAAGATTCCTTCCCAAGCCGACTTCAAGTACATGGTCAGCTTCACAAGCGCCCTCAACGATCCCGCATTCGGATTCAACCCGCAAATGTCCGGATTCTGCGAGACCGTGAATAGCGAACTGCAATGCGCTCGCGGCGGCAAGGAAGCCTATTACCAGACTTCTGATTTCAACATCTTTAGACTCAATACCAAGAACAAGTACGATTTTCCGGAAGCCAACTACAGCGCCTATTACGCCGTACGTTGCATGAAACTTTCTCACTTCGTAGAAAACGACAAGCAACTTCCCATTTGCGATTCCACCACGTACAGCAGCCTCAGCGAATTCTACGTGGCAAGCAAGGGTTCCAACTACCGTTGCAACAAAAAGAAATGGGTCGAAGCCGATGACAATTCATGCCCTTCTTCGGAACGCGGCGAAAAGCACTACTACAAGGATTCCCTTTTCATTTGCAACTATTCCTGGGAACTTGCGACCATGAGCGACGTGAACGTGAGCTGCTCCAAGAAAAACCAATGGGAAGTTCAAAAGCTCAACGGGCAAAGTTACATCTGCGACAATTCCTCTTGGCGTAAGCCCACAACCGTCGAATCCGCCATCGGTCTTTGCACACTCGATAGCTTGAAAAAGATGAAGTCCGAAATCAACAAGGGCGACACCACGGATTACGTCTGCGATTCTACAGGTTGGCGCAAGGCTGTGCTTAAAGATTACTTTGGCCCATGCGATACAAGCAATTACTACAAAGTCAAAAAACATCAAGACACTTCTTACGCTTGCCGCACTACAAAGACCTGGACCGCACTGAGCAACATTGAAAAAGGAATCGGAGTCTGCACCCCAAAACTTAAAGGAAAAATCGATTCCGTCTTAACGAAAACTGATACCACACGCTATTACTGCGATTCCACCAGTTGGCGCAAAGCTACTTTAATCGAATTATTCGGCAAATGCGATAGCACCAAATATTACAGCACGATCAAATTCGAGAAAACAACTTACGCTTGCCGCAAGAACAACAACTGGGAAAAAAAGACAAGTGTCGAAGATAGCCTCGGTTTTTGCACTCCGGATAAAAAAGGAAAACTGGACACACTTGGAAAAAGCTCATATTACTACTGTGACAATTCCGGTTGGCGTACTGCCGTTGCCGATGATTACCTTGGCGTATGCGATTCCACGTTCAAGTACAAGATGAAGTATCTGTGGGGTAACGATTACGGTTGCAAGGACGGTCCCAAATGGGAATACCTCGAATATCCCGAAAGCGACCTCGGCTATTGCGTTCCTGAATTCAAAGGATTAGTCAGAATTGACCGATACGCGACAAGCTACATTTGCGATACCAAGTGGCGCACCGCAACAAAGGCCGAAGCCCTCGGAACATGTAGCAAAGAAAACGAAGGCAAAAAAGACGGATTCAAGGAAAACAACAAAACAACTTGGTATGTCTGCGCCTTCGATCGGTGGCGCGAAAAAACAACACAGGACGATTCCCTTGGTGTTTGTGTAACATCAAAGCTGAAAAAAACAGGAAAGATAGGTTCTTCAGAATACATCTGTACAAACAGCGGCTGGGTTATCCCGTCCCTGATTATCGTACACGA
The DNA here is from genome assembly GCA_946407235.1 of uncultured Fibrobacter sp. Taxonomy (GTDB): domain Bacteria; phylum Fibrobacterota; class Fibrobacteria; order Fibrobacterales; family Fibrobacteraceae; genus Fibrobacter. The sequence goes on from CAMJNF010000012.1 coordinate 23,054, forward strand.
TTCTTGCACTGCAGAACGTGAAAAAGAACTGGTAGAGTTCCAGAACAAAACCTATGTTTGCCGAAACAAAAAATGGACAGCCGCTACCGACATCGAAGCCGCTAATGGCTTATGCACCACCGAACGTGAAAACGAGTCGGCCACATTCCAGGAAAAGCTCTACGTCTGCCGTAACGAGAAATGGACATTAACCACAGGCATTGAAGCAGAAGACGGTATTTGCACCACCAAGAGAGAAGGCGAAATCGTCGTTTACTCATCCACAAACGCCATATACCAATGCAAGTCTCAAACATGGACATCTATCGCAGCATCGACTGCATTGGGCGCCTGCACCGCCGAAAATCAGAACGCCACAAAGACACTCGACAAAGTTGATTTTTACTGTTCACAAAACAAAACGTGGAAAGTTGTTACAGACGTTTATGAGCAATTCGGAGAATGCACCTGTGACATCCGTGGCAAAACCGTTACTTTCAAAGGTGACAAATATGGATGTATCGGAACAAAGAATTGCGCAAACCCGACCTGGGTTAAATATACCCCTCAAACTGAAGTCCTGGGCTTATGCGACGCCTATGACTCCAAATGGAAATGGGGCGTTTACGAAGGAACCGATTACTTCTGTGGAAATGGATATAGCTATTGGAGATCCGTATCTTCTGCATGGAGTACGTATGGATCTTGCGAAGAACTTTATCCAGAGAAATATGGAGCTTTAGTCGGACTTAATGGGCAACATTATTATTGCGGCGTAGATCTATACACTGAAAACGATCTCCCAGGTTGGTACAAACTCACAGCACTCGATTCAGTCAATGGAATTTGCACAAAACAACGAGCTGGAGACACGATATCCTACCAAGGAAATCCATATTACTGCAATACCAAAAAGAACCATAACTCACAAGACGGTTATACTTGGGTTCCCGTGCCAACGCTCGATGCATTCTTTGGCAGGTGCAGTGTAGCAAAAGAAGGTCAAAAAGGCGTTATCAATGGGAAAAACTATGTTTGCAACGACGGTAACTGGGTTAGAGATCCTGCCGATTACGGTTACATCACAGACGCTAGAGACGGGAAAAAATACAAGACCATCAAAATAGGCAAGCAAGAATGGTTGGCAGAGAACCTGAATTACAATGTCGATGGAAGCTGGTGCGGAGGCACTCAAAACGGATGCGAGACATTCGGACGCCTTTACAGCTGGAACATGGCTGTAGGGATCCCCAAAAACAACAATCCAAGCATTGTAGACATTCCGGATCCTGATTCACATCAAGGCATTTGCCCCAGCGGGTGGAGGCTACCGACAACCATCGATTGGAGCCAATTGCTCCAAGAATGCAGTCCCGCCAAGCTCCGCAAGGAGCTTAACAAAGCCGACTCCGCAAACATAGACCTCTGTGGTTTTTCGGCATTACCAGCAGGCTACATCAACATTTTCTACAGAAATGGAATTGACTACACAGAAGAACTCACAATCAGTAATTACAATGACAACCGATTCTTCTGGAGTTCTGAACAAATGACAGATTCAACGGCAATGAAATTGTATTTCCCTGAACCTGACAGCTGGCCCAAAAACATTAGTTCCTCGCAATATCAAAAAAAGAATGGACTTGGCGTCCGCTGCATAAAGAAATAACTCTTATACACAAGAATGCCGCCCGCGGGGGCGGCATTTCTTTATACATACTTTCTACTGTCTACTATTTTTTGAAGTACATGCTTCCAATAAGCGAAACGGCAAGCATTACAATCATCGCGGTAAGACCCATGTCCACCAATTCACGATTTTGACCTGCGGCACCAGTTTCGAGGAGTATTACGCAAACAAGCGCCAAAACGGCAGCCACTCCTCCCATTTGGTGGAACATTTTCACTTTTTCTTCGTTCGTGAATTTTCCGTTCGGTCGATTAATAAAGGGCATTAACATCACCTCCAAGGCAAATCCAAACAATAAGTCCAACCATCACGAGAGCGCTAATCGCCACATTCGCAAGGAAAAAATCGCGGTTCATCGCATCCAGATCATTCGACTTTCGGAACAGATGAATATAGACAATCGCTGCGGTCATAAGGCCTGTGACCGTCCACCATACCCAACCCATGTTCCAAAAGAATCCGAATGCAACGCACAGCACAAGCATCGCCAAATGGCTTGCGAGCGCAATGCGTAAAGCTTTTTCGAGGCCGAAGCGGGCCGGTACGGAATGCAGCCCTTGCTTGCGGTCGATTTCGATATCCTGCGTCGCATAGATAATGTCAAAGCCGCCCATCCAGAGCATCAGAATGAACAGGAGGAAAATCGGGAACACCGCAAATTCTCCACGCACGGCAATCCAAGCGCCGAGCGGGCTCATTCCGATGGCAAAGCCGAGGAACCAGTGGCAAAGCCACGAGAAGCGCTTCCAGTACGAGTAAGAGAGCAAGAGCAGCCACACGGGAAGCGCAAGTGCGCCCGCAAGCGGCTGAAGCAGGGCGGCAAACACGACAAACAGCACACCGTTCAGCGCGAGAAACGCAATCACCGATTTACGACTCAGGCGCCCTGCCGGCAAATGCCGTTTTGCCGTACGCGGGTTTTCGGCATCAAACTTGGCATCGGCAATACGGTTAAAGCTCATGGCGCTATTGCGTGCCGTGACCATGCAAAGGACAATCAAGACGATAATGCGAGCCGTTTCGTAGGCGCTCATATCGCGGAACCCGTTCGCCGCCACCCACATGGAGCCAAGCGCAAAGGGCATCGCAAACAGCGAATGGCTTAGTCTTACAAGATGTGTAAATTCGAGAAGTTTATTCATTTTTAGGTGGTAGGTAATAGGTTTTAGGGGTTAGGGTGTATAAAGTAGGAAGTTAGAAGTAGGAAGTGGTTAGTGATTAGTGGTTAGTTGTCATTCCCGCCACTGAGCGGGAATCTCCTTTCTTCCCCGCTCCACGCTGTTGCCATGGTTGCCACTTGCGATGCGTCAACGCCCAAGTGTTTCAAGATTTTCGCGACCACAGTATCGACAAGTTCTTCAATGCTTGCAGGCTTGCTGTAGAACTGCGGCGAAGCAGGAATTACCACCGCGCCGGCAAGCGTCACGCGTTTCATGTTCTCGATGTGGATCAAGTTGTACGGCATTTCGCGAGGCACAATCACAAGCGGGCGGCGCTCCTTAAGGCAAACATCTGCAGCACGAACAAGCAAATTGTCCGAGGTTCCATTAGCAATGCGTCCAAGCGTTCCCATCGAACACGGCACCACCGCCATACCCGCATAATCGGCACTACCGCTTGCGCATTCCGCAAAAAAGTCATCAACATTGCATTCTACATCGCAATAACCGTAGAGTGCATTTTGCATTTCATAATCCAGTACTTGCTTTCCTGGGTGCGTCACGATGAGCGTAACCTCATGACCAAATCGTTTCAAGTACATCGCTGTACGCGTAGCATATATGCCACCGCTCGCACCCGTCACGCCAAGCACATACCGACTCATGCCGCCCTCTCTGGCTTGCGCAGGAACACACCGAACGAAATTCCGCCATCGAACATCTTGACTTTTTGAACTTCGAAACCGCACTCTTCGGCCAGTTTGCAAAATTCATCGACTGGCAAAAAGCGGATAATTGAATTCACCAAGTATTCGTAAGCATCGCGCTTGCCGCTAAAGAACGCACCCATCACCGGAATAAAAAGCGGCGCAAGCACCTTGTAAAAGAACTTGTTGAACAAATTCCTCGGCGAGAAGAACTCTAAGACGCAAAGGTATCCGCCCGCCTCCAGCACACGATACGATTCCAGCAATGCGCCTTTCGCATCAGGCACATTTCGCATGCCAAAACCGTTCAAAATCACATCGAATTGGCGCTCCGCAAACGGCATTTTCATCGCATCGAGCTGTACAGCATGCGCATTGATTTTCTTTGGTTTCACTTCGGCAAGCATTCCATACGAAAAATCGCCAATTACAGCAGGGTCTACAACAAATCCGCGAGCAGTCCCCGAGGAACCCTTACACGCACACCCACCTTCAAAAATTTTACGGAACGTATGGGCAAAATCACCCGTGCCGCCGCACAGATCCAGCAAACGCACTTTATTTGAACCGCGCGGCGTCTCCGAAAGCGGAGTCTCGTCTCGCAATTCAGCGCCAATCAACTTTTTCAAGTACTTGCAGCAATACCTGCGCCACAGAACATCCTGATAGCAACTCAAGAAATGATTCAAGAAATCGTAACGGCTCGCAATGCCATCGAACATATGACGCACAGGACTTTTCATATAAGACAATTTAGAAATAATTTCAATTACCGCCTCACAACTTTATTGTCAAAGAGAACGGAGTCAAGCAAGGCATCAAATCCCCTAACCCACCAGTCCTTTTCATACATACAAAAATCCCCGCAAATCAATCAGATTGCGGGGAAAATCTAGAAGCCGCGTTACAGCAAACTTTTTACTTGAATTGAGCCGTGAAGCTTGCGCCTTCCTTCACATCCACCAAACGCGGATTGTCCGTCACGCCATCGCTCCAACCAGCAAACACAGCTCCATTATCAGGAACTGCCTTGAGTTCCATTTTCACGCCACTGAAGAACTTGCCCTTGAAATCCTTGCTCGGGAGTTTTGCACCTTCCATAAGCACGGTTCCGTTTCCAGAAGCATTGATACTCACAGAAGCGGTACCGCTCAAGCCAAATTCTTCCTGATATTCCTGAAGGACCACCGGATCGCGATCTTTAGCCCATTTCTTCAAGCAAGAACCCGTTCTGTCGAATCCCTGGTGGCAAGAGTTCTCGTACCACTTCTGGTCCTGCTTGAACTTTTCAAGGTCGCGAGTCATTTCATTATTGTCAATCGTTGCCACCATGGCATCAACGGTCTTTTCAACATTCTTGACATTCGTATAGCTATTGAACATCAATGCAGAACGGTTGATGAACATGCGCTTGAATTCCGGGTTCTTGATCAACTGAATATAAAGGTTTGCAAAGCAGCCTTCTTCCTTGCACGGCTTGTTTCCACCACCCTTCTTGATCCAAGTAAACATATTGGATTCCTGAGTGAATTCCTTGTCGTTCACACCCCATGTCCAGTCAAAGCCATGGTCAAGGTCATAGACCATGAACTTCCACGGATGATCCGGAGCAGACCATGCGCGAACGTTGTTGTTCGGCCAGTCGCCATTGTGCATATAAATTTCAGCAGCCATGTAATCGGCCAAGTTACCCACATCGAGCATCAACTTTGCAGAAGCGTAATTGGCATTGTTTTCGCCAGAGAAATCGTTTGTTCCCACAAACTTGAGCATCTGCATATAGGCATCCGTCGTACCGCTGCTGGCTTCGACTTCCTTGCCCAAGTGCTTGATAAAGTTCACCGAGTTGGCATCAATCTTGTAGTTCGTTTCTACGTAATGCTTGTTGAAGCGTTCACGCATGTCATGGATGCCGTAGTATTTACCATTGTAGAACACCACTACCTGGCGGCTTCTCTGGTAATCCACGCTCGTGCCTTCAAGGATTGCACCACCCATAGCATCTTCAATGTAGTCGCTCACGAAACGGTTACCGTTATTGCGGAGGTTGAAAGACCTGTACTTATCATTCACACCCTTGCGAGTTTCGAACAAAGGATAATTAATACTACCGTCTTCATAGATTTCGCGCAAACGAATAGAAACAGACTTCTTATCGTTCAAGCGGCTATAGCCACCCATCAACGAAATACCGGCATCCTTTTCCCATGTTGCGCCATCCTTTGTCGAAGAACCCTTTTCAAAGTATTCCACATGGACCGGAAGTTCAACATCCGCATAGAGGCCGGCACTGTCGGCGCATCCCTTCGGAGCATCGCACTTTGTCTTTATGTAATGTTCACGGAAGAAGCTCGAATCCACGCTAATTGCAACAATCGGCATCTTTACAGGATCTTCATCGACAAAGAATGTACGAGTCGTTACCTTGCTCGAAAGGGCGTTCTTCTTGAAAGCTGCGCAACGGAAAGCCATGCTATGGTCGATTGTCTTTGTAGAACTGAATTCCGGGGAGTTTTCAGTCGGGACAGAACCATCCGTCGTGCAACGGAGCTTCACGCCATCAGCGAGCGCAGGCGGATTCAACTTAAAGGATTCATTATAGAAGCCCGACTTGAGGCTGCTCATATCCGGAGCAGGGACCATTTCTTCATAAGACTTCACACCGGTATTTGCTTTTTCCGGAGTCGGCTTTTCAAAGTAGTTCCAATAGCCGCCATCCACAATGCCCCAGCTGTAGCCAGCAGACAATTCAGGGAAATCAACCGAGTCACGGATTCCGTTATAGCGGTCGATCAAATAAAGCGTTCCGCCCTTCTTGTCAAGTTTCCAGTTTGTATGCGGACGAGTATGGCGACCATCCTTATCGGCACGTTCCACAGCGGAAATATCCTTACCATCGCAGAATACGACCAAGAATGACTTCGCCTTGATAATGTAACTGCCAAAGACCCACTTGCGTAAGTTCTTTTCATTTTCAACGAGCGCATAACCGCTCAAGTCAATATCCTTATCGCTGGAGTTGTAGATTTCAACCCAGGACGGGTCATCGCCATTTTCGTCAAACCAGTCCAAGTTCAAAGAAGAAATTTCTGATATACGCAAAGAAGATTGTCCGACCCAGCTAATGTTCGTATCCGCCGGAACGTAGACTGTATCATAAACGATAATCGTATCATGCCCGACGACAACTCGAATCGTATCAATGTGCGGATTTATAGGAACAATAATCGTGTCCTTGCCGCCCTCCGGATTTTCCTTAACGATCGTATCATTACAAGCACCAGGTGTCATGCAATGCGACCCAGGTTGTTCGGATGCATTAAAAGCACTATCGTTATTATCGTCAGCACAGCCCATAATGAAAGCTGTACCAAAAACCGCAGCCAGAGAAAGAATTTCTCCAATCCATTTTTTAGAGCGAATCACGGCAACCACCTAAAATAAAGAACATATTTCCCAAAGATACTTATCTATGGGAACCCAATTATTCCATCCAACACTTCTAAATTTAGTAGTTTTTTCAAAAAAATAACAGTAATATTCTCTTTACCCTTGACAAGCTGAAAAAAATAATCTATTATTGGGTCACCAAAATGGTTCTGTAGCTCAGTTGGTAGAGCAGTGGACTGAAAATCCGCGTGTCGTTGGTTCAATTCCAATCGGAACCACGAAGAAACCTCAGTGAAAACTGAGGTTTTTTCTTTATTTTCGGCATTTTTCCGGGAAAAAGCCAAAAAAGGCCCCACCATAAAAAAAAGACGAGGCATCGAAAAAAAATTTCTTTCGTCTCTCGTCTGTAGCCGCTACGCGGCGTTCACTCATCTGATCAAATGTGATTTACTTCACAGGCGGCAAGAGCCCTTTCTTGATGAACTCGCCGTCGGGCCTATAGCAGGAATAAAACTCGTCCCAATGGTCAATCAGAATATCGACAAGTTCCGGCTGGAAATGCGTGCCTCTGGACTTCAAGATTTCATCCTTAACCAGTTTTTCGGCCCATGCCGGCTTATAGCAACGTGGACTAGAAAGAGCATCCAGGACATCCGCTACGGCACAAATACGCGCCGCCAAAGGAATGTTCTCGCCCTTGAGCTTGTCAGGATAGCCCAAGCCATCCCAGCGTTCGTGGTGTGCACCGGCAATGTCTGCCGCCATACACAAAAGGTCCGTCTTGGAGTCGCGGAGCAATGTACGTCCGATGATAGAATGGCTCTTCATCTGTGCGTATTCGCTATCCGTCAAGCGGCCGCCCTTTTTCAGAACGGTATCCGGAATGCCGACTTTACCAAGATCATGCAAAAGAGAGGCGTAATAAATGAGTTTCTGCTGCTCAGCAGAAAGACCGTAATAGCGGGCGATCATTCTAGAGATCTCGGATACGCGATGGATGTGGTCCCCGACTTCCTGACTGCGGAATTCAGAAACCTCGCCCAAAATGCGAATCAGTTCCATGTGAGCCGATTCAAGTTCCTCGGCCTTCCGTTCAAGCTGTTTCGCGTAGCTTTCAAGCTTCTGGGCGCGGATCGCCGATTCAATCGTCTTTGCAGAATAAACAGATATAAGCTTTAAGCGTTCCAAGTCTTTCTTGGAGAAAAACACGTTATCCCCAATCTTGTTGATGGCCTGGAACACGCCCATCACGCGGTCATCGCTTTCCAAAGGCATCGTCATTACAGACGTTGTATGATAACCGCTCTTAATGTCGCTACGGCGGTCAAACCTAGAATCGCGATATGCATCCTCAACCAGCACGGGCTTCCCCGTCTTGAGAGAATAACCGACAAAGCCCGCCGAGAGCGGAATACGTAATTCACTTACGCCATGAGCAACCTTTGTCCAAAGTTCATTCCGTTCTTCGTCGATAAGCCAAAGCGAGCATCGATCCGCCCGAACAATCTGTCGGCCCAAATCGGCCATAAGCATCAAGAGGCTGTCCGTTTTATGTTCGGCAGCAATTTTCGGCATATACTCGAACAAGAGTGCGGCAACTTCGCCGTCTCCAAGATCGGTTGCATTTTCCTGATAGCTCATAGTATGTAAAAAAATAGTTAATTTCGCACAAAATGCAAAGTATCGTTGACGATATCGAAGTATTTTTTCTATTCTTTGCGCACCAATTGGAGGAATAGGCTAATTGGTAAGTCAGCGGTCTTGAAAACCGCCGCCGTAAGGC